>JAYEIM010000234.1:0-2063 GCA_034660095.1 Campylobacterota bacterium
AAAACAATATTGATAAAACATAAATCTTGGAGTATTTACTTTTTTAATGATAAGATTACTTCGTGCAAGTTAAGAAAACGCGACAAAAGAAGTTGAAAATATAGAAAAAAGTACGATAACGTAGATAGTACTTTTAAAAAGCTATTATTAACCACTTGAGCTTATTTTAGCTTAGAGAGAAAGAAAGTTTAAAATAAAACCAGGGTGAACCTCTTACAGTTAGTCATGTAAAAGAGTAAGTAACTTGTGGAATATAGCAACAAAGACCTGTGTCTTTGTCTAACTAAACTATGACTTATAGTTAGCAATAATATAAAGAAGATATAGTATTTTATTGTTAAAAATAAACTGATGCATAAATTGTATTCAATATGACATCTAAAAGAGAAATGAGAACTGAAATGTGTATTAGAGTAAGTTCGTAAGTGTCTATGCACTTTAAAGTTTTTCTATGAATTCTAGTGTAAGTCCGAACTATCTTTTAGCATAACAGCTATGGAAAATATTCCAAATGTTAATCAAATTCTTATCAATGAGATAAGAGATTTGAAGAAAGATGTAAAACTGCTATTAAGCTTTCATAATAAGCTTTTAGTAGAAGACATATTTAACATATCAGGCTTCAAAGAGGCGTCTAAAATATATGGAAAAAGTCCTTCTACTATAAAAAAAGAATTAAGGAGGGTGTCTTGAAAGAGAATGTACATTTCAGAATAGATGATAATGGATATTATACTTTTAACGAAGTTGCCCTCATTTCAGCACGAGGGCTAAAAAGTAAGTCTTAAGCATATTGCTTGAGATTTTTGAAATAGTTTACATTTAACTAGAAAATAAATGAAAATAGGTTTTGTGAATACACCACAATTCCTTTGCAATAATATATAACTTCAACTAAAAATAAAAGATGGATTAGCTACCCATCTTTTCTAAACTTATATGCTTCCTAGTTTGTGACTGTGCCATAAAGGAATAGCATCATCATTGCCTTTTTTATATAAGTCAGATAATAATTCTTTTGCATACTCAAAGTTTTTAGAGACACCTTGCCCTAAGAGATACATTTTAGCAAGTTTTACTATGGCTACCTCGTTATTCTGCTCAGAAGCCTTTTTATATAACTCATATGCTTTTTGATAATTTTTCTCAGTATCTTCTCCATTGTAATACATATTTGCTAAATTACTTTGTGCCCAGTGAAAGCCATTATTTGCTGCTCATAAACTAGAGTTAAGTGGACCATCCATGAGAGAATTATTAGCAAATCAATAAAACACTTGGCCACCTATGCTAGAATGTCATAAGAATATTTTTTAGAAATCTACTGGCCAAGTGTTAATGCTTCTGGGTGGCCAAGTGTGCGCTTCTCTACAATAAATGAATATATCCACACTGCAATACCAACACCATATACATAAACTATATTTTCCATATATCAACCTTTTTGTTTTACATTATCAAGCTTATTTAAATTATATTTTTTCCAAATTTCTTTGGCTTTCTTATCATCATTAGCATTAAGTATTCTTAATACATTTTTGGCTTTTGAAATATTTTTATCTACACCTAACCCATTAATATAAGCTTCAGCAAGTTCATATTTTGCTTTAGTACAATTTAAATCTGAAGCTCTTTTAAAATGTTGAAAAGCCTTTTTATAATTTTGTCTTACCCCAAGACCTAATTTATACATAAAGCCCAATTGCATTATTGCTACATTATAATCTTGCTGAGCAGATTTTTCAAAATAATGCAATGCTTTAACATAGTTTTGTTTAGTTCCTTGACCATCTCTATACATAACACCTAGTACATTTTGTGCTTCTCTATTATTTTTACTAGCTGAATCTATATACCCTAATAATTCCATACCAAATTAGACAACAAGCCAACTTGCTCTATAATTAGGTACTTCAAAGCGAAAAAGTCACACTCGAAGACTTCACCCAACGGGTGTAACTTTTTCCAAAACAAGAGAATTATAGTGCAAACTACATTAAACTTCAAACTAGAGTCCACAAACGAAAAATTAACACCAAGAACAGGCATAGCAATACTAGGAG
>JAYEIM010000235.1:0-2058 GCA_034660095.1 Campylobacterota bacterium
AAGTTTTACTTACAGTACTTTTACCACTATCATTTTCACCAGCAATAACAGTTAAACCATCAAGTTTAATATCTGCTTCTTTGATAATACCTATGTTGTTTAGTTTTAAGTTCATTTGGTTGCCTTTATTTTATTTAGTTTTTAAATTAATCTATTTATTGTATAATTATGCCATTAAGATATTGTTTATTAAAAGTCTATCTAGACTTGCCTCCTACGGTTGCAATATCTTATGTTTACATCATTATATTTTATAACCTTAACAGTTCACTACAATTCGGACATTTAATATTAAATGGCTCCAAAATTTGTGATGAATGATACGACCAATACGCACCATTTTTTATTAATCTATGGTGACATTGCCAACAATAATTATACTCATAAAGATGTTCACATTCATCGCAAATAAAATTATATCTATAACCATGTTCTCTATTAGTTGGTGTTTTTGTTCCTTGTAATTTATCACTTCCACAAACAAGGCAAAATACTTTTTCTTTTGGTTCTGGATTGAGCATCTTTTTTTTCTGTTCCAAATCTTCAAGTAATATTTTACTATTATCCTCAAGATTATATTGCATACTCATACCTATTAATCTTTGTAAATTATCTAAGTAGCCACCTTTATTTGTTATTGGAGAAAGTAATATAGCACCATATTTATGATTTGGATTTTTACTATCCCAGTCATAATTAAACATATCTATCTCACCATAGTATGCATCACTTCCCCATTTTTTTGGTGTTCTCTTGTTTTTAATAGATTTATTTACATCTGGATGTAAAATAAATACTGTATTAGTTTCATTTTCTGAATAATTTTTTGTATGGTAAAGTAAAGAAATTTGCTTTTCTATATCAACTTTTTCATGAAATTTTGCATCCATTATTAATTGATGAGTATGCATTGTATTAAAAGTAGATTTTATATCTAAGATGAAATCTGGTCTCTTTTTATTTGGAAGTATCTTCTCATACCATAAATCTACTTCCCTACCTATCGATGCATTGGTGAACTTTATTCTTACATCTCTTGTTTTATTAATATCTCCAGTTATTTGATTTGCTAATTTTTTTTTCCAATTTTTCTCTGGTTGAAATCTAAATTTATCAACTAACACCTTAATAATTTGAAGTAAACACCATCGTTCATATATAGTTGGCATATCCATAAGCCCTATTTTTTCTACTAACTGAAGTTGAAGAAATAAATCTTCATCAACACCTACTGTATCATTGATTTTTTTATAAAAACTATAAGCACCTTGATAATTTGGATTTTGTACGAATGTCATAGAGTTTGGGAAATAACTATCTTGTTTGATTTCTAATGTACTGAAACTATCTAGTAATAGTTTCAGTTTATATAATTTTGGTTCTATACCTTTAAGTAGTTTTAAATTGTCTTCTTGCTTTTCCTTTAACAAATCCCTAGATTTTTTTAATGCTGTTCTTTCATTTTCTTGCTCTTGTTGTTCTTGATAGTTTAATTGTCTTTTCCAGTTTGTCATTTCTAAACTCACTCTTTGAGATTCTAGTCTATCTAATGCTTGTTGTGCTGTTGATTTTGAGTATATTTCAATATCAGAAATATACTCAAAAAAGCGTTTGTGAATAATACTTCCATTTAATCTTTGAAATTTAGACTTTCTTATATACCCACTAATTTTATATTCAGACCATTCATGAAGTACTGAATCAAATTTATTTTTACTAAATTCAAAACTTAATGATTCTCCTTGTCTAAACGCAAACCAATCATCTCTAATATTATTTTTACCTTTTCCCCAAAAACCTATTTTGTCATTAAAATCATTTTGTTTAGATTGAAGTTTTATATAAATTGTTTTATATTCAAGCTTATTATTTTGGTAAATATCTAAATTTAAAGGTCTTAATTCCAATATATGTGTAAAAAATATTTTATGAATAACAATACCTCTGCCAAAAAGTACACCTAAGCAGCTAAATTAATAGGATGAATAGCCCCTAAATTAGCAATCTTCCTTTCAACCTCTTTTTTTAAATAATCACTATTGAATTTCGGAATTAATT
>JAYEIM010000236.1:0-10339 GCA_034660095.1 Campylobacterota bacterium
CTAGTGTATCTGCTGCTGTTTCGTTAGCTTTTGTCCAATCTAACATTCTATCTACAACTGTTTCTGCACTATCTACAACTGTTTCTGCACTATCTACAACTGTTTCTGCACTATCTTGAATAGCATCAGCTAAATCATACTCTAATTTAGCTTGTTTATAAAATAAATCTGCTAACTCTTGTCCTGCACCAAAAGCCTCTGTGTCAGTTCCTATAGTATTTAATATACCAGTTATATTATCAGCTGTTGCATCTGAAAATACCTTAGACGCTTCTATAAAAGTATCTGTTATTGTTTTAGTTAAATCTATCTCATCTATATCAAAGTTTGTATCATAATCTACAGCGTCATCATAAGTATCAGCTCCACTTTTACCTATACCCTCTGTTATTGCTGCTACGATTTCATTAAGACCTAAGTCATCATTTAACCGTCCAACCCAATAATCAATACCATCTTTATCTGCTAAAATCTCATTTTCTGTTCTTCTTAGAAGTTTCTCATATAACTGTATAATTCTTTCTTCGCTTGTAGTTTGAACAGAAGAAACACTCAAAGACTCAGAAGTTGTATAAGTTTTAGCTATAATATTTTCTATATCTTCATTAACAGCGTCAAGATTAATTTGAATAGCATCTGCACCTGATTTACCGATTAATTCCATATTTGTATTAAAGCTAGATATGAAAGATGCTAAAGATTCTTGTGCATTTTTAAGGCTATCTGACAACTCATAGTTCAAAGCAGCTTGTTCAATTAATAAATCTCCGACCTCTTCTGCAGAATTAATCAAATTTGTATTTTCAGGATTAATACCATCATAAAAAGATAAGAAATCATCTTTAGCATCTGCTAACTCAGGCGTTTTACTTATTAAAAAGTCTATTTCCTCTTGGATTTGTTGTTTTCTTAAGTCTGTAATATCTTCAGTAGTAGCACCAATTGATGCAAAAGCTAACTCATAATCGTTTGATGTGAATTGCATTTGTTTAATGGTGTCAGATAAGGTATCATTAAAATCTTCTGTCCTATCGTTTATTTCAGCTAAAACATCACTATAATCTTCATTAAGTGCGATTTCATTATATAAAGTTGCTAGTTGTATTTGTTTCTTTTTAGATAGTTCCTCTCCATTAATTGATAACTCTTTAGCTTCAAAAGCTAGTATAGCTATTTGTTTGCTAGTATTTGAAATATCTTCTTTAATTCCATCAGGTAAAAAGCCTTCTAATTCATCTATAGTAAAACTTGATAAGTCTAGTCTTTGAGATAATATTGCATCTGTTGTATCTGATAACTTATCTGTGTAATTTTCTAGTTGTTGATTTACATATTCTAAAGCGTTTGTTTGTGCGTACTCCCGTCCACTATACTGTGCAAAAGTTTGGTCATCTATAGTATAACTACCACTTGCAGAAGTATAGCCCATAACTTTTTCTGCTTCTTTATAATAATAGGTTTTAATCGCTTCAGGAATATCTACCAAAGCTTGATTATATTTAGCAATCTCACTAATCATAAAATTCAACTCATTTGAGCTAGATGTTCCTATATTTCCAAATTCATTTAATTCAGCACTTGCATCATTTAGGTTTTCTATGAATTTATCAAAAGCATTGTTTGCTTTTTCTGTTTCACTTATTCTATCGCCACCTCCAAATATACTACTTGCTGCACTTAAAGCAACACCAGCTCCCATCATAGCCCAGTTACCACTTGATACTGCACCAACACCTGAAGTTAAGCTTGTTGATACTGCTTGTTGCATAGAAGACTGAAGCATCATATTTCCAAAGCCTGATATGCCAGTTTGTAATATCTCTTCTAAATTACTTCCATTTATGCCCATATCTATAGCAGATATAATACTATCAGTCCATAGATTAGTTTGTTGTTCTAAGATTCTCTTTTGTTCCTCAGCAGATTGTCGATTAATTTCATCTAAAGCATCTTGATTGTCTTTAAATATTATTCTTAACCCCTCTGAAACTTCTTTGATATTACTTATTAATTCAGTACCACTAAACATAACACTAAAATCTGAGTCATCAAACTTAAAGGCTTCATTTAAAACATCTGAAATATTTACAACTTCTGTTGAAAAATCTTTAAACTTATCAT
Source organism: Campylobacterota bacterium (assembly GCA_034660095.1). GTDB lineage: Bacteria > Campylobacterota > Campylobacteria > Campylobacterales > Arcobacteraceae > JAIOSF01. The sequence continues at coordinate 2,122 of JAYEIM010000236.1, forward strand.
TAATCCCATCTAACTCTTTATTTCTAGCTTTTTCTAAATCAAATAATTCAGCTTGAACTGCATTTGAGTCTATTAAAGTTTTTTTATAAGTGTCATATTTTTCATTTATTTTTGCTATTAAAGCACCTTGGGGGTCTAAAGTTTTGTTTATTTCATTTTGGATTTTTAGTATTGCTTCATAGCTTTTTTTATTGTTATCTATGTCTGTTGTATCATTTATAGTTGGTTTGTTTTTCTCTTGTATTAATTTTATATTATTTTCTAGTAGTGTTTTTTCTTTATATAATAAATCATAAGCACCTTTGTACATAAGTTTTTGATTATCTGAATACCCTTTAAATCTATCATCAAAATCTTTTAATTCTGCATTTACCTCTCTTAGTCTATTTTGACTATCCATCAATAGAATTTCAGCATTAGTATTTTTTAAAGTTTTTCTAAAACTATCTGCTCTTTTATCTGCTTCTAAAAAACTATCTGCTAATAAAAATACCCCTGTTGCAGCTGCTCCAAATAATGAAGCTTTAAATGCCTTATTGAATGCAACTTGTGAAGCTGTAGCTAACAATATTCTAGCATTTAAAGAAGTATATGAACCGCCCAATAAAGCCATAGCTGCTGCGTGTGATGTTGCTATTTTAGTACTAACTTTCATAGTGGTATTAATTGCTAATAGTGAACCACCTGCTAAGGCTATGTTTTTACCAATATCTATAAATTTATTTATACTTTCATCATCAAAACTACCTAAAGCCTTAGAAAAATCAGTAACAGTATCACTTAATGCTTTTGTAGCACCTGTGCTTTTGTCTACAATTTCAACAAATTTACCCATAGATGTACGAACTTGTGTCATAGATTGGTCTACTGTTTTATTTACCTTACTGAAATCTTTTTCTATACTATAACCTGCTTTTTCTAATGCTTCAATAATAATAGTAGTTGATAATTTACCCTCTTCTGCCATTTTCTTAAAGCCGTCCATTGTGGTATCCATACCTTCAACTAAGGCTCTATATAGTCGTGGTGTTTGTTCTCTTAATGATGCTAATTCTTGACCGACGCTTTTCCAATCTGCTGACATCGCCTGACCGAATTGGATAACTGCTGCATTCATACTTTCAGTTGTACCACCTGAAACAATCATAGCTTTATTTACTAACTCAGTTATATCTAAAAGCTTTTTTTGCTCTAAGCCAAAATCTCTTGTAGATGTTGCCATTCTTTCAAATAAATCAACTGTAGCTGTATATGCTATTCTTGTATCTTGTGCAATATCAAATAATGCTTTTTGTGCTGTCACTAACTCATAAGTGTTATTAGTTGCTAATTGTAGTCTACTATTTGCATTCGTCATAGCATCAGCAGTTTTTATAAAGCTACCACCTAAATCAACTGCTTTATCAAGTGCTATAAATGCACCTGTAGCTATTAATGCTTGTCTTCCTAGTTTACCTAAGCCATTATCAAGATTATTAGCTTTTATGTTTGTTTTATCAAAATTGTTACCAATATTTGTTAATTGTCCATTAATCTTAGTTAATTTTGGACTTGCATTGTCTTTAAGGTCAAATTCCAATAGTAATTTTTCAGCCATAAAAATCCTTTTTATTTATATTTTATTATATCAATTTAAAATATTTTTATAGGTTGTAGTAGTATTTAAGTTTAAATAAATCTTTTAAATAATATAATACGCTTAAAGGATATAAAATGAAAAAAACAATAACAGCAATAGTAACAGTAGCAATACTAAGTGGATGTACAACAGGTGAAGATGCAAGTACAAATGTAACAATAGATAATGATAATACACAAAATAATCAAACAGTAGAGAATAATGTAACTACTATAAATGAACCGATTATTTCAGCACCAACTTATGATATAGATATGTGGGATTATCTACTAGCTACAAATAAAGTTAAATGGTATGATGCTTATTCAATAGATGCAAATAATGATATTGAAGCTACTTATCTAAATTATAATAAAGTTGTAGAAACCAAAAGTGGATTAAATGGTACTATGACTTTAACAGATAAAGAACCATCTAGTTTTACTGCTAATGACACTAATATTATGTTTGCAGGTGGAAGTTATCCAAGATTTATGAATTTCGGAGATAAATTAGATAATGATTGTACAGTTGTAAATATAAATGACTCTTATGACTTAATAGGGTATAACTATAAAGATGCTTTAATGGTTTTATGTACTTATGATGATAACAGTGTTGTTAAGGCTTATCAGATAGATACAGGTTTAGTATCAATGTATAAAACTAGCGATGATGGTACTAAAATGGTACTAAATGCAAATGAAAACTAATTATAAAAAAATGTATAAAAAAGAGTATCAAAAGTTTTTAGAGTGTCGCAGAAGAAATGAACATAAACAAGCCGAAAAGCATTTAGTTAAAAGTAAAGAATATTATAATTTATTGAGGGTGGAAAGAGCTAAGATTTAGCTTCACCCCTCTTTTTACTTAATTCACTTTCACAATCACTGATAAAATCCATAAAATCTAATAACTCATCATCTTCATATTTTATTTTAGCAACTTCCATAACTGCTCCATACGAAAGACTACCACTCATACCATCTCTAAAGTTCATAACTTGATTATAAGTACCAATAAAGCTATTTTGTGTTAAATTTGATTGAGGTTGATTATATTTACAGATAAAAAAACCACCCTCTTCATTATACATTGAAGCATTATGAACGGGTGGTTTCTCTAATTTACAAGGTGTAGAAACCTTTAGTTTTTCACTTGATTTTACGCAGGTTGAACAGTTGCTTCTTGACCTTGCGTTCCATTTTGCGTATTCTCTACTGAATCGCTTTTTTTTTCATCTTCTTTAGATTTGATACCTAAATACTTACTAATCTCTTCAAATATTGTATTAAATAATTCAGCAGGTACTGTATTTTTATCTTCATATAATTTATCAACAGTTTCATTGAAATCATCTATAACTGTACCATCTTCATTTTGAAATACGATATCGTGTGATGCGATGTGCAGCATAAATACTGCCTTATCTAAACCATCATTATCTCTAATTGCTTTTTGATATTGACTTCTAGTCATATTATTACCAATTTCAACTTTAAAATCTAAACCTTGTAATGGTGTACCTATAAAATTTTGATGAGTCCCATCAACTGTAACTGCATTTGCTTTCTTAATTTTTAATTGTAACATTTTGATTGTTCCTTAATGTAATTTTGTTGTTCTATTTACCATAATACCCCATCTAAGAACAACCAAAGAAGATGGGGCGAAGTGTTTATCTAATAAGCTGTTGCTTTATCGTTAGTAACTACAATAGTTAAAGCTGAGTTATTAACTCCACTTTTCCAAAAAGCATTAAAGTTAAATGTTGCTTCTTGACCAAGTGGTGAAGTTACTTCACTTCCTGTTTCTGCATTTAGTTTAACCTCTTGCATAACAAAGTTAATTGCGTTTGTACCATCGCTATAATCAATACTCATATTCTGAACCGTACCACTTGCCGCTGATGCCTGAATAGCATCAATATTTTCATCATATAAACAAGTAAAGCTACCACTCACACCAATCATACCTGCAGGAATATCTGCGACCTCTCCATTTGACCCTACGACATATTGACCGCCATCAAGATTATTAGTAAAGCTTAGAGAACCTGTTTTAATTGATAGTGTAGGAAATCCTGAAATACTAATTTCAAAAGGCTCATATTGAATAGATGAAGCAACTGCTGTTGGCACTGCAATCTCTGCAACTTCATTACTAACAGATTTACCCATAAAACCTAAATCAAGTTTTTGCTCACTTTCATCACCAAAAGATAAGTTCATAGTGTTAGCTCTAAAACCTAAACCTCTTTTATATTTAGAAATATCTGTATGAGCCAATTCTAAACTTACAGATGGTAAAGTTGTATCATTTCTAGTAAATGTATGAGTAAATGTACCATCACCATTATCTGCAGGTGCAGATGATGTTCCTAATGACATCTTAAAAAAATCTCCAACTGCAACACTATCTAAAGGTATTGACATTGAAGCTTCTGCTGATTTAAAACCTAAAAAAGCCTCGCCCATATCCCTAGTACCACGAATAACTGCACTATCATTAAGGTTTTGTGTTTGTTTAAGTGATACAGTTGGTATAACTGATACTTGTTGCATAGCTGTTGCTACAGTTCCATAAGTTGCTTCATATCCAAAAGCTATTCTACTTGATGACCCTTGAGTCTGCATAATTAAATCCTTTTATTTTAAATTTAGATAATTATAACAAAGATAAAAAATTTAATAGGTTGTTAATTGATACTATGTTATAATACACTTGTATTCGGATAGGGTTGCTCCTATCCATTCCATAAGAATACAAAATGAATACAAGGAAACTACAATGGAAAACAATCACATCACAAAACAAGAGATAAATGAACTATATTATTACAAAGATGGAAATTTATTTAGAAAAAGAATCGAAGAAAGCATTTATCAAATATACCTATAGGTTCATATGATAATGGATATACTAGAACAAAATACAAGAACAAAGCTTATTTAGTTCATAGATTAATATGGATTATGCACAATGGAGATATACCAAATGGTATGCAGATAGACCATATTAATCATATAAGAAACGATAATAGACTAGAGAATTTAAGATTGGTAACTAATGCTGAAAATCAAATGAACAATTCAATAAGAAGTAATAGTAAAACAGGTATCGCTGGAGTTACGATTTCAAAATCAAAACCATTTTATATAGCAAGAATAACACATAATAAAAAAAGAGAATATTTAGGGCAATTTGACAATTTAGAAGGTGCAATAAAGGCAAGAAAAGAAGCAGAAATAAAATACGGTTTCCACGAAAATCACTATAAATTTAAACCTATGTACTCAAAACAATAGTCATTTTAATAAGTAGTACGATAAGCAACATCAACTCGAACTCCGCCTCTGTATTTTTCACCAACAATATTAGGGCTTAATATTTGCGGTACATAAGTTATAACATCATTACTTTTATACTCAAAAAATAAAGGTATTAACTCATTTATAATGTTATCCATTTCAAATCTACCGTGACTATCTGAATATACCCAGATATAAAAAGTTCCTAATTCTTCTATATTATTTATACCACCAATAGTTTTACGATATGCTGTATCTTGTTCATAATCAGGCTGTATAAATGGATATGTAGTGGTAAATGGAATATTCTCAAACTTTATAGGATAAGCTACATTATCTCTTAATCTCTTTTCTAGTACAGTTTTAATTGTTGAACTCATTTTAATACCCTTGTTTTAATTTGATAGATGCAGATTTTCTGGCTTTGTAATACATCTTAGAGTTTTGTTTACTATGTCCCTCTTCTAGCTCATTTGCATAAACTACTGATGTATGAACAAATATAGATGAAGTTTTAGCTAAATCAACACCATTCAAGTCATACTTATTTGGTGTTAAATCCTCTTTAGTTCTAAAGTTTGGATTGTTTATATCTATAAAATGATTAGCTTTATAAAATCCCGTATCAACTGGTGAACCCTCTACAATTTGATTGTATGATGATACTATCACACCCTTAACAAAATCATCTCTTTTTTTAATCTTAGCATTTATATTTTTATTTAGTTTTGTTTGAAAACTTTTGAAATTACTTTTTATCATAGGTTATTATATCTAATATTTAAAATTTAACAGTTTGTTTAATCTGTATGAAATCTCTAAAATAGTATAATTATGGAAATGAAAAGGATACAAAATGGAAATACAGTTTAAAAAGATAGACTCTTCTAGAACATTTCGATCAATGGAGCAGTTAGTTAATCGCAGAGTACAAAAAACAGGGGAAACAAGTTTTATTATTGAGTATATACACAAGGAAGATAATATATATATATTAGGATCTTTGGACGAAAAGTTTCTTTGGGAAAATTATGAAATTATCTTTGACGCATCTTTTAATATGAAAATAGAAGATAAAACAGTATGTTATTCGTCACCTTATGATATTCATGAGTTTTATAAACCTATCAACCTTGACTGTATTTTTGCAAGATGCTTAACTGGAGTTGAACATAAAGGAGAATATTCTGATAAAATTTTTCCTATAGAACAAGAATTTTCTAAACGATACTTTAATCATCAGGTATTTAATGAAGATGGAAGTGATTTATCACATAATCTTAAAAACATTAGTGTAGAATCTATCAAAATAGAAGATTACCCTATGAGTTATAGAGAATATTATTTACACGCTTATGTTACAGGAATAAGCATAAACATAATTAATGGTAAAGTGGTAGATATAAGCAAAGGTGAGTATGAGGTTGATAATTGTTCATTTAATATTGATGGTTGGGGTCATATGAGAATAACACACCGTCTTCGTGATTTAATGTGTAAGGATAGTATTTTCTATATAGTGGAATATAAAAAAGAAGATAAGACCAAAGTAAAAAACATAGTTTTAGAAGTAAAAAAAGAGGAGAGTTTACCAGCTCATCAAATTGAGTGTAAAAACTATGAAATAAAAGACGGATTTTTAGTTATGTATATGGAAGACGGTGGAATATTATATGAAAACACAAATAGAATTCTTTGGTTTGATGCTAATATTAAAGGTGGAAAATGACAAAAAAATAAGCTATACCAATTCTATAGATGAGAGTACATATCAAACCTTATAGCACCAGCAAATAGTCAAGCTATTTGGCTTATGGTGCATTTAATATATTATACTACAATCTCGCGTGTATTTCAAAATAAAAGAGTGTATTTTGTGCCATCATAGGTTGTATATTTATTATATTATAAGTTAATCCACCAAATACAATCTTATCTGCTGTTGTAGGCTCACTATCTAAATAAACAGTTATTTTAACATCACCTGTTAATATTTCAGAACCCACCTCTTCACTTGAGTATGTATCAATTAATATTTTTATTGGTATCTCATTGGCTGTTGTAATGTACTGACCTGTTTCAACATCATAAGTTCCACCTGCTCCATCACCCTTTAAAACTGCATCACTTCCGAAAGTTGTAAGCTGTTGTTTTACTATTGGCACTATTATACTTAAATTCATTTATAAAACCCTCCAAAAATTCTAACTAAAATATACATACTCCATCTAATAAAGAAACCACTGTTCTCATCTTTTAAAGCTTTTAAAAATATCCAATCGCATTTTAATCTACTAAAATCGCTACATTCATACAAATAATCGTGAACAATGCTTGACTTAATCCATCTTCTATCCGTTTTTTTAAACCACTTTGTAAGTAGTGGAGGAATACTTGCTAAATTAGTTCTATATCCTATTGGTACTATATGACTACCATATTGTAAAGGCTCTTTTAATTGGTATAGTTCTTTATCTATCTTTTTTAGTTTTAGGTTTGTGAACATATTTCTACCTATAAATGGTCATAGCACCATTTCCAGCTGTGTAACTTAAATCATCTAAAAGATAAAGTACCAGTGGAGGCAAGTCTTGACTAGAATGTGAAGCATTATCATTTTTATCTATTTTGTATTTTAATGATATAGAGCCGACTGATAACTGCTCAATAGGTAAATCGTTTAAATCTGGTTTACTTATATCTACTGAAACCATATGTATAGCTAATTCATAAACTGCTCTCTTTATTGTCTTTGGTATGATATTATCTACATCTCTACCATCAATCAAAGGCAAATCAGTTCTAGGAAATGTTAAGGCTTGACTTGTATTTGATAAAAAACCGTCAAACTTTTCTAGGCTTACTCTATCAGTTGCACTTATTAATAAAGACTTTTTAACTTCATCATCTGTAATATTTGACCACTCAGAACTATTTGCACGACTTAAAAAGTATGTGTCGGCTTCATCTAAAGTAACATAACTATTACTATCAGTACCACCAACAGTTGCATCTAAGGTTATTGCCATTTTGACACCTCTTTTTTATTTTAATTATATCTTTTTATCAAATTTAAGTAGGTTGTTATACTACATTAAGCTATATTAAATATTTAAAAGTATATAATTTAACTACAAAATAAGGAGAGAGAGAATATGGAACAATGTGCTAATACAATGAGTCTAAACAGACATTTAGATGATGAGGAACAAAGAGAAAAGGCTTTAGAAAGTCTAATTCAGGATTTAGAAGTAGATTTAAAAGAGATGGAAAAATTAGCTTATGAAAT
>JAYEIM010000237.1:0-10322 GCA_034660095.1 Campylobacterota bacterium
ATTTAGAAGATATACCATGTGATGTGATAACAATAGAGGGTGTTAATGAGGCGGCAATAGCAAGTCTAATGTACGAGTATGAACTACTCACTTCAGTTTGTGCAAAGTTTTTATATATAAATGCTTACGATCAACCAGGGGTTGAGAGTGGGAAGATTATTTTGAAGAAGAAGTTGAAAAAACAATAGATGAATAAGTAAGTATAAGTTATGAAAAGTTTAACTAAGTTCTTCTTAAATAATAAAGAGTTCTCTAAATATTTTAAAAATACGTCTTGGATGTTAGTGGAAAAAGTATATAAACTTGGAACTATTTTATTTATTAATATTTTAATTGCGAGATATTTAGGCCCTGAACAATTTGGTTATTTAGCTTATGTAATATCTTTAGTAGCTCTTTTTGCAGTTACAACTCATATGGGACTTAGTGCTTTAGTAGTTAAAGAACTAGTTTCTACTCCTGCTAAATCGGGGGAGGTACTAGCAACGGTTTTTTATATCAAGTTATTGGGAGCAGTATTAGGTTTTAGTATCTTAATTGCTATTAATTTACTGACTGAAGAGTTGTTTAGCTTAAATTTTTTAGTGTTGTTAATAATCTCTCTTTCTATTTTTTTTAAACCATTTGAAGTGATAGATTTTTGGTTTATCGCAAATGTACAAGCAAAGTATACTGCCATTGTTAATACTATATCGTTAATGATTACATCATTGTTTCAAGTAGTTTTTGTACTTATAAGTATGAGCCTAGTGTGGTTTTCTTTAGCAAACTTTCTGCAATCTTTTTTAGTAGCTATTATTTTTATTTACTTTTTTTATAAAAAAATAAAACTATCAGCTTCTAAATTAAATTTTTCCTTAGAAAAAGCTAAATATTTATTAAGTAAAAGTTGGATGATTATGCTCGGTGGACTATTCGCAATAATTTATTTAAAGATAGATCAAATAATGTTAAAGTGGATGATAGGAAATGAGTCAGTAGGAGTTTACGCTATTGCTTCTTCCTTATCTGAAGTATGGTATTTTTTACCAACAATAATAGTAACCTCCTTATTCCCTAAAATAATTGAGATGAAAAATAGTTTTAGCGTAAACTACCATCAAAGGCTACAGCAACTTTTTGATTTATTATTTGTAATAGCGTTTGTTTTAGCTATATTAGTATCCATCTTCGCAAATGATGTAATACTTTTTCTGTATGGCCAAGAGTACGCTTTAGCTGGGCAGATATTATCTATTCATATATGGGCTGGAGTATTTATATTTATGAGAGCGTTATTTAGTAAGTGGATTATTATTGAAGATATGTTGATGTTCTCTTTAATCACACAAGGGTTTGGCGCATTGACAAATATAATATTGAATTTTATTTTAATACCGAAATATGGAGCTTATGGTGCTGCATTTGCTACTTTGTTCTCTTATGCTATTGCTTCATATGTTGTACTTGTTTTTTATACTAAAACAAGAGAAGTTTTTTGGATGATGAGTAAAGCGATAATATCTCCAATAAGGTACCCTATATTATTAATAAAGGCAAAAGTTAATGGCTAAAAAAAGAGAAGACATTACCAATATTGTTAATCAACATCTCTGCCATAGTTGTGGTTCATGTTTTGCTTCGTGTGGGCATGACAGCATTAGTTATTTGAATACGGTTGGAGGTTATTTATTCCCTAAAATTGATTATAATACTTGTACTAACTGCGGTTTATGTTATGATGTTTGTCCTGGGGACCATTTTACTGATTATCTTAAAAAGCAAACTCCTGATGACCCGTTTGTGGGCACTATTCTTGAGAGTTATACTGGTGTAGCTACAAATGAAACAATTTATAGAAACTCTCAAAGTGGTGGCGTGGTAACAGGGTTGTTGAAATATCTTTTGGAATCAGGTGAAATTTCTGCAGCTATTGTAACAAATATGAATATGCAAAATAACTCATACTCAGAAGCAAAGTTTGTAACAACGGTTGAAGAACTTGTAAGTGCTCAAAAATCAAAATATATACCGACAAATATAACTTCACTGTTGCAAAATATAGATAAAATCGATGGCACAATCGCAATGGTTGGGTTATCCTGTCACATGCATGGATTAGAGAACCTATTAACGGTTAAGAAAAAACTTAAAAATAAAATTATTAAAATAGGCTTGATCTGTGATCGAGTTATGACAAGTTCATCCGTTGATTTTCTTTCTAAAAAGATTACAAATAAAAGCATTACTAATTTTGTTTTTAGGGATACCGTTAACAGTCCTTATCCAGGTGATATTAGTCTTACGGAAATGAATGGAAACGTTAAAAAATTAGATAAAAAATCACGTATGATGATGAAAGATTATTTTACTCCTGCTAGATGTTTGTTATGTTTTGACAAGATGAACGTTTATGCGGATATAGTTGTTGGAGATCCTCATGGTATAAATGACATGGATAGAATAAATGGAGAAAGTTTAGTTATAGTAAGAAATTTAAAAGCAAAAGAAATTTTAGAACAATCGCAACGTTCTCGTGATATAACCATTAAGCCCACTTCTACTGAAATAGCAATTAAAGGTCAATCAATAGAGGCTAAGAGAAAAAAGTGGAATGCTAACTACACTGCTTGGAAGGAGATGGGACACGATTTACCTTCATATCCAGATGGGGTAGAATTAAGTTCTATTATAGCAGATAGAAGTGAAGTAGATAAAGCAAAGAAAAGTTTAAAACATGCTTTGTCCCTCGATGACTATACTGATCGGGACGCCTTATTAAAAAATGCTAATGATTATTATTTTAACGAAAAAAGAAAAGAGTATGCATTATTTCCTGTAACAATATGGATAAGAATAATAAAAAAAATTATAAGGATAATAAAAAGATGATAATTGAAATTAGAAAGGTTGGTTTTATTAACAAGGGTGCAGAGTTAATGCTATTAGCAATACTGGATAAGTTGCGATTAAAGTATCCTAACGCTAAGTTTGTAATGCAACCTAATCATGATGACTATATAAACAGAGCAAAGTTGGGTTTATATCAAAAAGTGCATTTTAGAAGATACAATATAAGATGGGATAGATTATTTTACATTATACCAAGCAGTATAAGAAAAAAGTTTGGTATGGTAATGGATGATGAAGTAGATATTGTTTTGGATGCAACAGGGTTTGGTTATAGTGATCAATGGGGTACTGAATATACAAACAAAACTTCATTTGATATTCAAATGTGGAAAAAGAACGGTACAAAAGTTATATTTATGCCACAAGCTTTTGGACCTTTTAACTTAAAAAATATTGCGATCTATTTTAAAACAATTGTAAATCAAGCGGACTTAATTTGTGTTAGAGATGAGATGTCGTATGAATATATTAATAATTTAGTAGGGGATAGGGAAAATATTAAAAAATTTCCAGACTTTACAAATTTATTAACTGGAGTTCTTCCAAAAGATTTTTCATCTGAAGAAAATAAAATTTGCATTGTGCCAAATGTTCGAATGCAAGATATGACATCTGAAAAAGAATCAAATGAGTATGCAAATTTTATGGCAAAGTGTGTCAAAATACTTTACGAAGCTGATTGTAAGCCATTCTTTCTTATTCATGAAGGTAAAAAAGACTTATTGTTGGCAAATGAAATTATTAAGATTGCTGAAGTTGAAGTAAACATTATTTTAGAAACGGACGCCTTAAAGATAAAAGGAATTATAGGCTCATGTGACGCTATGCTTGGTAGTAGGTTCCATGGTTTAGTAAATGCTTTATCTCAAGGAGTGCCGGCAATTGCTATTGGATGGAGCCATAAGTATCAAATGCTTTTAAAAGATTATTCTTTTGAAGATGGGATTTTAAATGTAACAGATGATGAAGAGAAAATAAATAAGGTATTATTAAATTTAATAGACGTAGAGAAAAGAGAGCTAATTGCATCTACGCTAAAAACTAAATCTATAATACAGAAAGAAAAAGTTGAACAAATGTGGGATGAAGTATATGCAATAGTGGATACAGTAAATAATGGATGATTTTGAAACGTATTAAGTATAGGGGAATAAAAAATGACAATAAATAAAAAAGTTTCAATTGTTATAACTGCATACAATAGAGAAGATATGATTATTCGGGCAATACAATCTGTTATTGGACAAACTTATCAAAATATTGAAATTATTATTGTAGATGATTGTTCAACTGACAACACTCAACAAGTGTTAAACTCTTTTTTGAATGAACTTAAATACGATAATATCCATTATTTAAGAAATGAACGTAACAAAGGAGCAAACTTTTCTAGAAATAGAGGGATAGAAGCGTCAACTGGAGAATATATTAGTTTTTTAGATGATGATGATGAATACTTTCCAACTAAGATTGAAGAACAAGTTCAATATATGAATGAATACAAGGGCTCCATTATTTATTGTGGATTGGCTCTATACTCTAATGGTAGGTTTATTCAAAATACTAATTTAAAACATGAAGGTGATCTTCACTCAAAGCTACTAGTATACAATTTTATAGGAAACCCTTCAGCGCTTTTATTAGAAAAAAAGATACTAATAGAGTATGGATTTGACAATGATCTTCCAGCCTGTCAAGATTGGGACATTATAACTAGACTTGCTAAAGACTATAAATTTTTCAATACAAAATCGGTATTAGTAAAAATAAACATACAAGAAGAGAACTCGATTAGTACTGGAAAAAAACTATCTGATGGATACTTAATGTACTATAAGAAACATATTAAATCATATGGCTTTTTTAAAGTAATTGAAGCATTGATATTTTACCTATTGGTTGGCTTGAAAAATAGACGTTTTTTTGAACTAAAAAAGATTTATTATTTAGTATCGAGTTATTTTCAACAAAAAAATTATAAGTAAGAGGGGGGGTGTTTATTTGACATTAATAATAGGTAAAAGAAGTAATTTGTCAAAAGAATTGTTTAAAAAGATTGAATTATGTGTATTGATTTCTTCTGATGATATTGAAAATAATATCGATATACTTTTGAAATATTCTCAAGAGAACCCTGTGAACATCGTATTAAATAACTTTCAGGTTTCTACACAGCTGAACGATACAAAAGATTTTAATAATTATATAGTTAAATCTATTTTAAACACATCGAGAGTCTTAACATACTTAATAGACAACAATATCAATATAAACAAAGTGATATATACAAGTAGTAGTTCAGTTTATGGAAACAATAAGTTTTGTTCAGAAGATGATCAGGTTAAGCCAATGAACCTACAGGGCTCTTTAAAGGTTTCTAATGAAGAGTTGGTAAGAAAAATATGTACTACTCATCACATTAACTTTACAATAGTAAGATTATTCAACATGTATGGTGGAGATGATAATTTTTCGATTTTTAGTAAAATTAAAAAAGCGTATTTGAATAATGAAGTTTTAAATATTATCAATGATGGAATTTCAGTACGTGACTATATTCATATAGATGACGTAGTACGGGTTTATCTTAAGTTAATAGAAGGCAAAAGCGATACTCCTCATATTTTAAATATTGCAAGTGGTAATGGTAAGAAATTGGTTGATATACTACACACATTAGATAACAATGGAATAAACATAGGTATTAAAAATATTCAAAGAGATGAAATTAGTGCTTCAATTGCAGATATTACAGAGTTAGTTAAAGTAATTAAGATAGAAACATTTAAAGATATAAATAATGTCTTATTGCATGAGTTGGGAAGTATATGAAAATCATAATAAATACGACAAATTTAAAAGGTGGTGGTGCGGTACAAGTTGCAGTGTCTTTTATATATGAAGCTATTAAGTTCACATCTAATGAGTATCATGTCTTTTTATCACCAGTTATGATTAAAGAGATAAAAAAGGAGCTTTTTCCAGATAATTTTATATTTTATAATTTTGAAAATCCTAGTAGGTTTATTCTATTTGATAAGACAATAAGCCTATTGAATAAAGTAGAATCGGAAATTAAACCAGATTGTGTATTTTCAGTTTTTGGACCAACATATTGGAAACCAAAATCAAAGCATGTCGTGGGTTTTGCAAATGCACTATATTTGTATGAAGATTTACCATATATGCAAAATATGAAAACCATTAAAAAAATAAAATTCATGCTTTTAAAACTTTATCATCAATATTTATTAAAGAAAAATGCAGATTTATATGTTGTTCAAACAGGCGATATGAAAGATAGGTTTTCCAAGTTTGTTAACCAAAAAAGCAGTAACATAAAAGTGGTTTCTAGTAAATATCATTCAATATTTGAAGATGAAATTAAAGATTTAAATCTTTTACCTAGTAGAGCAGAATCTGAGTTTCGTTTTATTACCATATCAGCGTATTATCCACACAAGAAACTTGATATGATAAATGAATTAGTTGAACTCATTAAAGTTAAAGACTTAAATATAAAATTTGTTCTAACCTTACCAGAGAAAGTATTAGAAACAAACTTTAAATATTCTAGAGATTATATAATAAATCTAGGTCCTGTTAAGCTTGAAGAATGCCCATATATTTATTCAAGTTGTGACGCATTGTTTTTACCAACTTTAGTGGAAAGTTTTACAGCCTCATATCCCGAAGCTATGAAAATGAAAAAACCAATTTTAACTTCGGATTATACATTTGCAACATCTGTTTGTCATAATGCAGCATTGTATTTTAATCCATATGATATTGATGACGTCATGGAAAAAATAGAACAAATATATTTTAATAAAGATCTTTACAGCACTCTTGTGGAAAATGGTTTAGAGGTTGTTGAAAAATTACCATCTGCTGAGAATAGAGCTGAAAATTATTTAAATATTTGTAAAGAGGCTATAAAGCAGTAGTAAATCTCTTTTGAATTAAATTTTAAGTATAATTGAGAACAAAATAAATTGTGAAAGTAATATATTAGTTCTACGAAATGACTTAAAGATGAGTGAAAACGGTAAATTTAAGAGTGTTGTAGATATATTTTCTAAGATTCTAGGAGATTAGCTATATGAGGCTGAATGATTATGAAGTAACTGCTATAAAAGATACCTTTAGTAGGGTTTTTGATAATGGAAAGATTTTTCTTTTTGGAAGTAGAGTTGATGATAGTCTTAAGGGTGGGGATATAGACTTATATATACAGACAGATAACAAGAGTATTTTAACAAAAAAAATAAAATTTCTATCACAAATAAAACAGATGATAGGTGATCAAAAAATAGATGTAGTTATCTCAAAAGATAAAGCAAGAGTAATAGAACAAGAAGCTATAATCAATGGAATACAATTATGAAAAAAAATATTGACGATAATTTGAATAAAAAGCTATATGAGTGTGATAAACATGTTGAAAAACTAAATGATGCTAAAGCTTTTTTAAAAGATATAATGCCCTTAAGTATAGAGAAGTATTTGAAAATAGATAAAATTCAAAGTAGTTTTATTGATCAACTAAATTTTAGATTTACAAAACTTCAAGATACTGTAGGAGAATCTATATTAAAGGGAGTATTGATAAAGTCAAAAGAAGATGTAGAGAAAATGACATTTTTAGATATTTTAAATAGATTGGAAAAACTAGAGATACTTGATAAAAATAGATGGCTTGAGCTTAGGGAAGTTAGAAATGAAATAGCTCATGAATATAGTTTTAATCAAGATGAAGTAGTAGATAATATAAATCTCATTTATGAAAAAACAGATGAATTAATTTCAATTTATGAATATATTTATAAGTTTATTAAGATGATTGACAAACAAGAAGCTAAATAATGAGACAGAAAGTAGTAAAAAATATAGAAGAATATTATAACTTAAAGGCAAGAGATGTTCAAAAATAAAATATTATTGATTACCGGTGGAACAGGGTCCTTTGGTAATGCTGTTCTTCGTAACTTTTTAAATACAGATATAAAAGAGATACGTATATTTTCGCGTGATGAATTGAAGCAAGATGATATGCGTAAAAAATACAATAATGATAAATTAAAATTCTATATAGGGGATGTACGAGACATCAACTCTTTAGAAGATGCAATTAGAGGTGTAGATTTTATCTTTCATGCTGCCGCTCTCAAACAAGTGCCATCATGCGAGTTTTATCCAATGCAGGCAGTTCAAACAAATGTGGTTGGAACTGAAAATGTTTTAAACGTAGCTATTAAGTACGGTGTAGATAAGGTCATAGTACTGAGTACGGACAAAGCTGTTTATCCTATAAACGCGATGGGAATCAGTAAGGCCATGATGGAGAAGGTAGCTGTCGCAAAGGGAAGAAACCTTGGAAGAGAGACTACTATATGCTGTACAAGATATGGTAACGTAATGGCGAGTCGAGGCTCAGTTATTCCTCTTTTTATAAATCAGATACGAGAAGGAAAAGAGATTACGATAACTGATCCTAGTATGACTCGTTTTATGATGAGTTTAGATGATGCAGTAGATTTAGTTATGTTTGCATTTGAAAATGGGGAAAATGGAGATATTTTTGTTCAAAAAGCTCCAGCTGCTACTATTGAATTACTTGCACATACTCTTAAAAACCTATTAAACCGCTCAGAACATACAATAAAGATAATTGGCACTCGTCATGGTGAAAAGCTATATGAAACTCTTTTAACAAGAGAAGAGATGGTTAATGCCATTGATATGGATAATTATTATAGAATCCCGTCCGACAGTAGAGATTTGAACTATAATCAGTACTTTGAAGATGGTGAGGTGATTACGGAAGCTGAGGACTATCACTCCCATAATACTCATAGACTGAGTGAAGATGAGATGAAAGCAATGTTGCTTTCCTTGAGAGAGATAGAGAGTGATTTAGTTGAGTTTGGAGTTTCCTTATGAAAAAAGTAATGACCATTGTTGGAACGCGCCCGGAAATCATTAAACTTAGTCGTGTTATCGCAGAACTTGAAAAATATACAGAGCATATTTTGGTGCACAGCGGACAGAACTATGACTACGAACTTAATGAAGTTTTTTTTAACGATATGGGTATTAAGAAACCCGACTACTTTTTAAATGCAGCTGCCGATAACGCTGCTGAAACCATTGCAAACGTAATTAGCAAGTCAGATAAGCTGTTAGATGAAGTAAAACCAGACGCCGTACTTCTATATGGAGATACAAATAGTTGCTTGTCTGTGATATCAGCGAAGAGAAGAAAGGTTCCCATATTTCACATGGAAGCTGGAAACAGATGCTTTGACCAAAGAGTTCCTGAAGAGATAAATAGAAAAATAGTCGATCAACTCAGTGATATAAACATGACCTTGACGGAGCATGCAAGACGCTACTTGATTGATGAGGGAATTCGTCCCGAAACAATTATCAAAACTGGCTCATCAATGCTAGAGGTACTTAATTTTTATAAAAAAGATATTGAAAACTCTAAAATACTCACTAAACTTGAACTAAAAGAGAAAGATTTTTTTATCGTGAGCGTACATAGAGAAGAGAATGTGGATAGTGAACAAAACTTTAACGACTTGTTAAGTTCATTAAACGCCATAGCGAAGAAATACAATAAACGAATTATCGTCTCTACTCATCCTAGAACACGAAAAAAACTTGAAACACTTCAGTTTCTGGAGTTTCACAAACTTGTTGAGTTTATGAAACCATTAGGCTTTTTTGACTATATCGCATTACAGCAAAATGCTTACTGTGCAATCTCTGATAGTGGAACGATTACTGAAGAGTCCTCAATTTTAAATTTTCCTGCAATCACGATAAGACAAGCTCATGAAAGACCTGAAGGAATGGACGAAGGTACTCTCATCATGTCTGGGCTTAAAAGTGAAGATATAATTAATTCTATCGACATAGTTGTAGAGCAGAGTATGGACTCTGAAATGAGTTTAGTAAAAGATTATGACACTGATAACGTTTCTAAGAAAGTTGTAAGAATAGTTATAAGTTACATTGACTACATTAACAGAACCGTATGGAAAAAGTACTAAGATGCAAGAGTCTAATCAGCAAAAAGTATTGATACTCGGTGTTACGGGAATGCTTGGGCATACTCTCTATAAAGAGATGTTTAAAAATCCTAAATTTAAAGTATATGGAACAACTAGAAATGCTTCGGGGCTAAGTGATTACTTTAGTGAAGAAGAGATTAGTAGAGTGCGAAGTAGTGTGGATGCTGATAACTTTGATACTGTTATAAGGGCTATCGCATCCGTGCAGCCAAATATTATTATTAACTGTATTGGGATTATTAAACAACTTCCGATCGCAAAAGATCCGTTAACTGCCATTACTATAAATGCACAGCTTCCTCATAGAATATCTTTAGTTGCTAGAAGTGCTAATGCAAGATTAATCCA
>JAYEIM010000238.1:0-10300 GCA_034660095.1 Campylobacterota bacterium
AAGGTAAAAATTGGTATTATTTTTAACTTAAAAATTGCACTTCGAACTTAAATTTTGGTTTATTTTATTGGTTATTCTATTATAAAATAAATTAAAACTACCCAAGAGGTAATTCTATAAAGAATTCTATCCCATAAGGGTTAGAAACATACAAATACCTATGTTTAACAACTTCTAACAAAACACACTTTCCTTTTTTATTGTTATTTATATCTTTTTATGGAACAGTTTTGGAACAATTTTACAATGATTGTTTATTACTAAATCTAATTACACCATCACATCTATTATATGCACCATATTTATTTAAAATGATACCAATATTCTACTATAAACTTTATTATTATAAACACTAATTGACTTTCTTATAAAAACGCTGCATAATAATTTCCAAGCACAAAAAATACACTTTGTGTTTATAAAAATAAAAAATTAAAGGAAAATATATTATGAGTCATAAATTATCAACTCAACATAAAAATATGTGTAAAAAAATACAAAACTATAAAAATAACAATAAAGAAAATAAAGATGAATTCTTTTTAATATTAGAAGAACCAACACTCAACTTAATATTAAAAGCTGATATAACTGCAACTTCAAAGACTATACTAGTCTTTTTACTTTCAAAACTTCATTTTAATTATAAACATCTATATATTTATCTACCATATAAATTACTAGAAAAAGAAACAGGTATAAAAAAACCAACAGCAATTAATTCGCTTAAAGATTTAGATACAAAAGGATTTATAAAACTTCACTCAGGAACTAATAGAATTGAAAATAATAATATAAAGAAATTCATATTTGAACAAGAACAATTTTATAATCCAATGAGAAACCAACAAAACATTATAGAGATGACGCAATTTTTTAATAAACTATTCAAGGTTGAAAAATGATACTTTGGGTTAGTATAAAAAGCATACTTTTAGAAAGTCAAAAAAGTAGTCTGTATTTAATATATACATTTAACTTAATATATACACTTAAATTAAGATATATCTACTCAATAAAAAAGAATAAAAATATAAAAAATATCCCTTATTGGGGTATGATATGAGAGCAATAGAGTTTTTAAAAGATTATTTTAATGAGGATGAATACTTTATTATAGCTCAAAAATATCCTAAAATTGATGATAAAGTTAAACACCATCATTCAATGTTAAATATTACAAATAAAAATATAGATAAACAGTTAGGAAAGTTTTATTATCTCAATAAAGATAAAAATGTAGATATATACTTTTCACTAAATACCTATAAACAACAAAAATCTTTTTACCCAAGTAGAAGAGAGCAATATGTAAATTCTATTAAATCTTTCTACTTTGATATTGACAAAGGTGATATAGAGGAAAAGAAGCAAAATATTATAAAAATGTTTGGGACACCAACATATATAATTGAATCATCTAAAAACAAATTTCAATTTATATATAAATTTGATAAACCACTTATTATAAACTCTATTGAAGATATTAAATACTTTAAACAACTATTAAAAAGTTTAACATATCACTTTGATATTGATAAAACATTTGATAGTGCAAGAATATTTAGACTTGTTGGATATATGAATAAAAAACAAGCTAATAACAATTTTAAAGTAAAGATAGAAAAGAATAATTACTACTATACATTTGAAGAGTTTGAGATAATAGCAAAAAACTATTTATTACAAAAACCTACTACAACTCTATCAAATAAAAAGAAGTTAGATAAACCTATAAAAACCAAACCTAAAACATATAGTGATATTGAATATAAAAAATATTCAGCTATTACTAAAAAGTTTAATAGAAGATATAAAGAGTTCTCTCAAAAATACAACAATGATAAATCAACAGCTGATATAGCATATGCAAGATGGTTATATTTTCAAAAAAATTTATCTGATGAAAAGATAATTATTAAGATATTTGAGGCAAGAGGATATAAAGATTTAATAGAAAAACACGCTTATCAAATTGACTATTACTTTGACAATATTTTAGAAAAATGTAAATTGTAAAAAATCCAATATATAACCCTAATGTAAATATATACAAAGGGGAAACAAATGGAAAAACATGAGATTGAAAGATACTTTGAAGAAATTCAAGGTATCAATGAACTAAAGAGGGTATATAAGACCCTAGCAAAAAAACTTCATCCTGATATTGGAGGAAGCGAGGAGGAGTTTAAACTTTTAAACTCAATCTATAACTATTATCTTGAAAGTAAGATTTATTTTTCTAATGATTCAAAATTTGATATAGAGTTAGAAAAAATTATATCTCAAATATTACACTTTGAAAATATCACTATTGAAGTTATGGGGTCTTGGATATGGGTTAGTGGAGACACTAAACCTATTAAAGATAAATTAAAAGATTTATCATTTAGATATGCCTATAAAAAGAAGATGTGGTATTTTGGTGAGAAAGTTAGAAATGGTGGAAAAACCAAGTCTATGGATGAGATTAAATTTAAATATGGATGTGAAACTATCAAATCAAAAGGTAATTTTAAAATTACTAGCTAGATTTTTAAGATTTTTGATTTTTTATATATAACATCTATATATAAATAGATAAAGGTGCAAATTATGATTAAAGATATAAATTTTATTAAACTTTTAATTGAAGTGTTAATCAGCTTCAGTTTAGGTTTGGTATTGAGTTCAGTTAAACTAATGGTTTAACTTATAGAGGTGGTGGGGTTGATTACCCCACCATAGCAATTATTTAGATTTAAAGGTCTTGATTTTGACCTTAAACAAATCTAGATAATCATTAATACTTTTAGTATTGTATATTTTTTATTGCTACGATCTTTGGAGATAGAACAAACTCATACTTTCTCTTTTATGATTTAATCCAACAGAAACAAGTTTTAATGCTTTTTTATATTCAACTCCTGCTTTTATCACCTTATCAAAGGTATTTTTTGCATAGGTATAACGCCATTGATGAGAATTTATATTAAATTCTTTTAGAGTGTTATGATAAGTTTTTTGTGATATCATTTTATCTATACTATTTATTTTATGAATTAAATTATTGCTAATTGCTTTGGGTTCATAGGTATGATTTCCTTTTCCTACTACATTATTTAATGTAGCAGTAAAAGGGTTATAGTATTTTGAGATATCTTTTACTATTGAAAAAGCTTCACTAACTCTATATCCTAAAAGTTGAACTTGGGCAATTACTGATGCTGTAAAATTTACAGTTGATATATCTTTTATCATTTTATCAGGTTCTTTTATTGCTTGATTTGATTTTATTAGTGCTTTATCCATATTATTTTTTGCATCATTTACTAAATTTGTAATAACATTTTTATCAAAATCAATATCTACATTACTATCTTTTAAACCTTGAATCATTGAACCAAATCCAGCATAATAATTAATGGTGGATTTTTGACCCATATTTGAAGTTCTTGAAGTTAGAAACTCTTTTATATTCTCATTATTCATATGATGATTTAATTTTCCAGATAATCCCTTATTAGCAATAAATTTAGCATAAGACTTACTATATTCAGTTCTTTTTTTTCCTAAAGAACTACTATGGGTTAAGTTTGAGTTTTGACCATGCCTTTTAGTTCCAAATGCTGATAAGCGATGAAAAATATCTTTATTTTGTTTTTCAAAACTACCACCTTTTAAATTTGCCATCATTAATCTCTTGTGATATTATTTGATTTAATAAAGTGTTCAATACTTGATTTACTAACTTTACAATTATGATTAAGATAAATTGAATTTGCTATTTTAAGATAACCAAATTGATTTTTATATAACTCTACTATCTCATTTTTATATTTATTGATAATTAAATTTTTAGATATATATTTATCTATTTTTATCTCTTCATCTTCAATTTGTTTTTTTATATCTGTAATAACAACATAACTTTTTAATAAAAAAGTACTGGATACTTTTAGATATTTAGCTTGTCTTTTTATTGCCATCTCCACTTTTTGAATATCTTCAATATCAAGAAGTTTTGCTAGTTGTTTAATTTTGGTTTGGTTAAACATATTTTAATCCTTGTTTTAATTTGCACTATTTAAGTGCTTGAAAATATAAACTAAAAGTTTAAAATCATAATTGATATTTTTGCTATTTAAATTTTTTCTTATACCCAATAATCATTGATTTTGATAGATTATTAAAAAATAGTTTTGTAAAAAGTTTAGCAATGTATTTTTATAAAAAAATACTAAAAAGGAAAAGACAGTTTTAAAAACTGTATGGAGACTATTTTCAAAGGTGTTAAAATTCTCTTGTAGAGATTAAATTTTATAGATTGATTAGATTGAGAAAATTTGATTGTAATATTTTTAACAAGATAAGAATTTTTGCGAACAACTGCAAAAAGAGAAAATTTATAATATATTGTAGTTTGTCATTGTTACACCTTTTAGATAATCATACTATAGTTATATATTATTTTTATTCAAATCATTAAGTTTTAATTTACAGATACTTTGAGATATTAAATTAGGCAATATTTGGATGGTTTTTAGATAGTTTTAGCATAGCAATTGATTTTATTGGTTCAATCCCTTTTATTATATGGGATTGATGGTATCTGTTTTTGGAGAGTATGGCTTAATAAAGTCTATATTTTAAGGGTGTTTATTGTGGGTTGCCCCTTGTGTGTCTCTTTGAAAATATATTTATAAAAGAGACACACAATATAGACTAAAGAATTAATGTTTTATTAATTCATTCATATCAATATTTAGCAATTTGCTAATTTTATATAAATGTTCCAATGAAAAATGATGTCTTGTCATTTTTGGATTTTCTGCCTGACTCAAAAAACTTGAATTTGAAAAACCCATGTCAAGGGATAAATCCATTTGGCTTAACTTTTTTAGTTTTCTAAATTTCTTAACATTTTTAGATACTTCAAGATGAAATTCTGAAATTTCATCTTCACAAAAGTCAAACATATTATTCCTTTACATATAAGTGTAATTCTAATATATTTTACGAACTACATATTACACATATATGTGCAATATGGTTTTAATTATTTTTATATTACAATAAATCATAAATTTAATTAAAATATTCACAGTTAGTACATACTTTGAGTATATAATTTTATTTGAGAAATAAATTAAGGAACTAAATGAATACAAAAAAAGTATTAGTATCACTATCATTAGCAGCATCAGTTGCATTATTTAGTGGATGTCAAGCAGGAAAAGAGTTTAACAGTATGATGGGTATTCCAAATACACCACAAGAATATGTAGCAAAAGGTGGAGATAAACATCTAGCAATTGAATTTTCAAAATATTGGGAATCAAGTAGTATATCAAGGGATACTATTAAAATAACAGAACACCATTTTAGTTTTGATGATTATGTAAAGCAGTATGAGCTAGAAGATAGAATTGCTCAAAAGTTTGATGAGAGTAGATATATCCAAACATATAAAGATGCTATTGCTAAAAGAGGTAATAGTTATAAAGTATATAAAAACCCTTTAAATAAAGAACTTTTTAGAGTAGCTTACAATATCAAGAAATTAAAAACTTGGGATAAGTATAGTTATAATACTTATGATTGGACACCTTGTATTATAGAATATAACTCAAATGGAAGAATTGTATCTGCACTAACTCAATACAATGAAGTTAGAGTAGCTTTTAACAATTTTAGAGATAGTGGCGCTCCTGCAAAAGCAACAGCAAATATTACAATATTTACAGGCTATAAAGCAAAATCACTTCAAAATAAAATTAGTAATAGAATGTTTGAAGATAACTTTTTATATGAATCAAAACCAACTATAAATACTACACAAAATCAACAAGTAAAAAATATAGCAACACCTACAGTAAATAACACACAAGAAGTATCAAATAAAGAAAGAGCATTTAGTGATGCAAAAGAAGCATTAATGCAGAAGTTAAAAAACTTCCAAATGCCTAAATTATAAAATAAAATGAGGATATAAAATATGAAAAGAATAAGTTTAAGTTTATTAACATTAGTAAGTTTAGTATTTGCAGAAACAAAAGTTGGTGATGTAATATCATCTAGTGGTGGATATGGTTGTCCTACACCAAAAGAAGCAATTCATGCTTACAAAGGGATAAACGATCCAAGTGCTAAAGGTCAGTATGGTGCAGCTTATTTAAATAGTTATATGAAATATAATTCTTGTAAAAAAATTGTATATGGTCTTGATATGAAAATTAAAAAGATTGAACTTTGGGGACCACCTGAGAACAGAAGTAAATTTAGAGTTCTAATGTTAGAGCTACCAGGTAATGAATATGTATGGTCAATACTGTAATTTAATATGAAAAAAACAATAAAAACAACAATTATAGCTTCACTATTAGTTAGTGGAGTATACGCAAATGCTAAACCATTATCATATTATATGGGTGTTGGCTCATCTCAAAACAACTCAATAGATGATAGTTCATTCAATATAGGTTTTAATGGAAGCTTGGTAAAAAATGATAGTTTAAATTTAGAGCTAGAGGTTGGACTATCTATGTCAGATAAAGATAATAACTTTTTAGATCTACTTCCAGAAATATCTTATGATACTTCTTATGGTAGTTTTTCTGCACTTGCAGGGGTAACTGTTGGGTATGTTAATAATAGTGATGTTATTGGCTCAACAGTTGGTGCTAAATATACTACACCTTTTAAAAATCATAATATGCAATTGTCATATAAAAAATCTTCATTAGAAACTGGTGTAGTAAAATTAGATGATATTGATAGATACTCTATTAATTATATTTATAAATATTAATACACAAGGATAGAGTTTTAGATATTATTTAGAGCTTTATCCTGCTATCCATTTAAAATCTCAAATCAAAGATTTAATTACATTTCTATCAGGGCTATCTGGCAGAGCCTAAGAGATAAATATATCATACTACAAAATACTTAGTCATCAATATAGTACCAGCCTATGGTATATTTAATTGCATATAAGATATAAGCCATATCTTTAATCAATTTTCTATTATGCTCTAATGTAGTTTTGTCATAAGCAAATCCATTAAATGTACTATCTTCATATTTATTTTTAAAATCATTTCTAAACATAACCATATCTTTATCTTGTCTATAAATCTCATCATCTTGATAATCAGTTTTATTAAACTCAATTGAAGCAAGGTATTTTAAAAACCTAAAATCAAAATCTTTTTTATCTCTTTTAGTATTTTTTACATCATCATAATTACTTCTTTTATATTTATCTAAAAAATATTCACCATCTTCATAACCCTCAAATAACAAATATGAATTTCTTAAATAAGTTAGAATAACTTTATCATCACCAGGGAAATCAATTGTATCTTTGTGAAGTTCAACATCAAGTTCATTAAGTCTATTTATCGCTTCAAATTTATAATTAAATTCTCTATCACTGTCCTCACTACTTAATCTATTTAAAATTACAATTATTGGAACATTAGGTTTTACAAATTTTATATATCTAATAGTTTCTGCTGTTTTTACAATACTTTCATATCCAAGTTCCATAGGAACAGTAATAAGTTCAGCATTTTGAATAAACTTTTTTACAAGGGGTCTTTCAACCTGCGAACCAACATCAAATATTCCATCAGTTTTAGAAGAAGTTATTTTTTGAATTTTTGGAGATATATTATAAAATCTTTCATCTTTCAATAAAAAACTATCATTATTAACATATAGAGGTTTGTCAAGTAATCTACTTAAATTATAGGCTAATGTTGTACATCCAACACCAGGCTTTTCATTCAAAACTAATATCATTAAAATCCTTTAAAATTAAATATAGCTTAAAACTAATTTATTCTACACTATTTTACTATTTAAATCCTCTAAAAGTCCTTATTTATAGGCTAAAACAACTTCCAACTATACCTTTCTACCTATCATATAATTTCAATGTTAACAAAATAAAGAGCTCTTTGAAAATTAATTTCAGAGGAAAAAATTATGAAAAAAGGTAATTTAAAAAAAGTAAATACAATAGTAATTAGTAGAGAGAATGTCTCTTTAACAAATAAACCAGATACAAGTTATTTAAACTTGAGATATGCAAGAGGTCAAGAACTAATAGAGCATCTTGAAAATGGTGGGAAAGTTGCGGTTATTTTTAAACAATATAAAACTATATATCATAAAAAAAATAACCAACCAAAACTTACAATAATGAAATATGTAAGTAATTTGGAGCAACTTGGATTAAGAGCCAATATGGATGGATGTAGATATTACAGATATAAAATCACTGGTTTATCAATAACTAGAAAGTTCAAAAGGGTTTCAGTTAATAACATTCAATTTACAGATACAAAGGCAGCGTAATATGAAAACTAATGATAAATATTTAGGATGGACAAATTATGAGACTTGGAATGTAATATTGTGGATTAATAATAGTGAAGAGTTCTATTTTCCAATTATGGATATTTTAAACCACTTTTTAAATACTCCAACTTATGAAGAGATTATATATCTACTTGGACTTGATGGAGTTAAAACAAGTGATGGAGTTTCATTTTTAGATGAAAAACTAAACTATGAAGAGTTAAATGAAGCGATTGAAAATATGAGGGTAGCATCATGAATATTAATATAGAAGCATTAGAACAAATACCTCAAATATTTGAGATGATGAAAAAAATGTCAGAACAATTTGAAAATAAAATTGACAAAAGATGGTTAAATATTTCTGAAGCCGCATATTATTTAGGTTATTCAAAAGATCATCTTCATAAACTAAAAGATAGTTCATTTATATTAGGACAACACTACTTTAAAAGAAGTGGAAGATTACTATTTGATAAAAATGAACTTGATAGATGGGTTATGACAACTCCTATTAATAATATTGACGCAAAAGGTTTAGCAGAAGCAGTTTTAAAGGATGTAATATGATACGTTTAGATATAATTGCACTTGTGTTAGAAGTTGTTTTAATAGGTATTATAAGAAAGGTAATATTATGATTAAAATGACACAACCAAAGTTATTTAATAGAGGAAGAAAACTTTGGATAAGGTTTTCACTTGATGGTAATGTGGTTAAAAAATCACTTAACATTGAAGATAACAAAATTAATAGAAAAATAGCAACAAATGAAATAATTCCACAGATGCTTTTAAAAGTTCATAGTGGGGAGTTCTTTAACAATAAAATTGTTCCAACACTTTTAGAGATGACTCACAACTCTTTAAGTTCAAATATCAATAGTAGAAAATATCTTACAACTAAAGGGTATAAATCAGTATTTAAAAATCATATAATACCCCATTTTGGAGATATGAAACTTGACAAGATTACTTCATCATTATTAAGAAAATGGCAAAATGATTTATTAGGTACATACTCCCCAAAATATACTATGCAAATAAGAATAGTTTTAAATGGTGTTTTAGAAGATGCAAGAAGAGATGAAATTATAGATAAAAATCCTTTATCACTTGTAAAGTCTCCTAAAATATCATCTTCAAGAGATTTAGACCCTTTTACTATGGAAGAGATGTATAAAATACTTGATAATATACCAAAAAAGATAAGAGTATTTTATGCCATAGGATTTTTTACAGGTATGAGAACTGGCGAGATAACAGCTTTAAAAGTTTCTGATTTAGATTTAAGCAATCAAGTTATTACTATTAATCATACAAGAAATAGAGGAGTTGAGACAACTCCCAAAACTGATAGTAGCACAAGAGAAATTGATATTATTGATGCACTTATTCCTTATTTGGAAGAGCATTTAAGAATGTTTCCTAATAATCATTATTTGATTGAATCAAATAAAAATGGTCCATATTATTCATCTTCAAAATTGGTTGAAACATATTGGAGACCAACTTTAGAAAAACTAAATATCAACTATAGAGTTCAATATCAAATGAGACATACATTCGCAACACTTTCACTAACAGGAACTGAAACTAAAAAAGGGGAAGATGTTCTTTGGGTATCAAATATGTTAGGT
The DNA here is from genome assembly GCA_034660095.1 of Campylobacterota bacterium. Taxonomy (GTDB): domain Bacteria; phylum Campylobacterota; class Campylobacteria; order Campylobacterales; family Arcobacteraceae; genus JAIOSF01. The sequence continues at coordinate 9,989 of JAYEIM010000238.1, forward strand.
CATAAAGATGCAAGTATTACTTTAAAAGTGTATGCTAAATATATCAAGAATAATGAAAGAAAAAGAGGAGCATTTTTATCAAGATAAGATAAAAGTGGGACAATATGTGGTACAATTTTGGAACAGTAAAGGTTTTGAACTACTTATAGTCCCTTATTTAAAGGGGTTTAGGATAAAGGGAGTTCAATAAAGAATTTAGCTCCATTTTTCGTATTTTCTACATACAAATTACCTTTAATACTTTTTGTTATTATTTGATAACTCATATGTAGTCCTAATCCTGTCCCCTTGTCATCATCTTTAGTTGTAAAA
>JAYEIM010000239.1:0-2044 GCA_034660095.1 Campylobacterota bacterium
AGGCATCTGACTGGAGAAAATCCTCTCACTTACTTAGTCATTTAAGAATAATGACAAGTGATTTAATAATAGATGAGATAGATATGTTTGATAAAAGCGATTTTTTGCATATACTGAGATTAGTATATGTGACTGGCTTATATGGTAGAAATTTAATTATAACTACTGCGACTATTCTTCCTAAAATGGCAGATTTGATATATTCTGCATATTTTGAAGGAGTGGAGCAATTCAGTCTGTATAGTGATGGATGCTCAGATATTAATATTTCATATTTATCTGATGCGATAAACAAATCTATAACTGATAGCAGTAGAGATTATGAAGATGGGCTAGATTTGATTGAAGATTGTTTAATTAAAAGTTCTGATTACTATTATAAAGAGCATTGTGTCAAACCCAAACATAAAGTTAAAATAATTGACGACATACAAGATGATTATTTCTCAAACATTGTTAGATTACATGAGAATAACAAAATTGAAGATATTAAAAATAATATAAATTATTCGGTTGGACTTATTAGAATTCAAAATATTGCGGATTGTTATGATGTGGTTAAAAAAATATCAAATAGTTTGGAGTTTTTTGAGAAAAATGATTGCTATATAAATGTGATATTTTATCATGCCAGACTACCTATTGCAATTAGATCGTATATAGAATCAAAACTAGATAAAGCACTTTATAGAAAAGGGGTAAAAGACCCTTTTATGAAATCTGATTTGTATAGGGATGGGCTTTTAAAAAATGGTGGGAGATTTAAAAATATAATTACTTTAGTTATAGCTTCACCTGTAATTGAAGTTGGTAGAGATTTTGATTTTGACTGGGGAATAGTTGAGCCAACAAGCTCAAGAGCAATCATTCAAACAATGGGTAGAGTTAATAGACATAGAGATATACAGGTTAAAAAAGAAAATATTTTTATTATGAATAAAAATTATAGGGTATTAAGAGGGTATGGTAAGGCTTATAGTAATTATGATGGTAATGAGGATATTGACAGTATATTTTCTGGTATTATCAATAACCCTACATCTTCATTAATACTAAACCCCGAAAAGGATAGTTTGTCTTTTTGGGAAAATGAAGGGTTTGGGAAATTTGTTATTGATAGTTTCATGGGGAGCTTTTTTGGAACAAGTGCAAAAATGGTTTCTGATAAATTAGTGGAATCAGCATGGAGAGCAAGCAGTCCTGATGAGCATCAGTATGTTTTAGATATAGACGAAGATAAATTTTTGACAGTGTCAAGTGTGTGGGACAATAAATATAGAGAAGTAAAGCTCGTTGATGAAAATATTTGCTTTAATAATGATGGTATTGTAAATGATAGTATGTTTTTTATTAATAGTTTTAATATAGATGAAATTATTAGTAGTTTAAAAGATGAGAATAATGATGAATTTAATAATAAATTCATGAAAATCAACACAATAAAGAGTAAAAACAAGTCTGTTTTCAGTAAAATTTTTGGAATTATTTGATATATTTATTAATCTACTGTATAAGTAGTTTAAAAATAATTTGTTTTGATATTAAAATAAGTCATTTTTATTCCACCGCATAGGTGGTTAATAAAGTATGCATTAATAAAGAGTGTATATTTTCTGAAAATGAAAATGTATTAATTAGCCAATGGGTACAAAAAAGCAACTCTAATGATTTCATAATTAGTGATAATTGGCAAATCCTCAAAAAATTTACAAATGATTACCTACAGTATGCTTATTTAGGACGGGAAAACGATGTGTACTATTTTACTTTATTTTTGGGTTTTATTATACAATATTCATTTTTTAGTTTTTTAAGTAGCTTTGCTACTTTTTAAGAGCGGGTTTCTAATAGGTAAAGACTTTGTCTTTAGGGGTGGATGGATTTCTTCAAATTCTTTGAATTTCTCCATCTGAGAGAGTGGTTGGGTTTGTTTTTTGACAGGTCCTTTAGGATAGGGTTTGGTCATTAGATGAAATTTTTTATCCGATATAATTGTATTTCCATTTTGGTTGGTTTTGATGTCGTGGAAGTCTGATTTTTCCTC
>JAYEIM010000240.1:0-2043 GCA_034660095.1 Campylobacterota bacterium
GGTTTAAACTCTTTTATTTTATCTTCATTGACTATAGGAATATGGCTAGCAGGTAGATACTTACCTTGCTTATGTGGTGATTTATCTATAACAAACTCTATTAAATCATTTTTAATTCCACTATAATTTAATAGTGTATTCCCTTTTGCGGCTGCACCATAAGCTATAACTTTTTTATCGTTTTGTTTTGCATTTATTAAAAAGTTTATTAAGTCATATTTTACTTTATCTGCTTTTTTTTGGAAGTTTTTATATATATTTATATCTAACAATCCAAATGCTTTCTCTTTATTTAAAATATTATCTATATTATTAGTTATCTTCAAAATGGTGTTTTCTTTATGTGTTGCATATATTCTTAAGCTTCTGCCATGTGTAGATAACTCCTCTACATCATATATCTTTAAGCCCTGCTTTTCAAATATTTGCTTTACTGTATATAACGAGAGATATGAAAAATGTTCATGATATATAGTGTCAAATTGATTTTCTTTTATGATGTTTAAAAGATGTGGAAACTCCATAGTGATAGTTCCATTCTCTTTAAGTCCTATTTTTAGACCTTTAACAAAATCATTGATATTTGGAACATGTGCCAAAACATTATTTCCAAGTATCAAGTCAGATTTCTTTAGGTTTTTAGCAAGAGTAGTTCCAAAAAAATCTTCTATAACTTCTATCCCTTTTTCTCTCGCAACTTTTGCTGTACTAGAAGTAGGTTCTATACCAATGCAAGCAATATTTTTTTCTTTAAAATATTGGAGTAGATACCCATCATTTGAAGCTACTTCAGTTACTAAAGAGTTACAATCTAAAGATAGTCGATCTGTAATCTTTTCTACATATTTTTTTGCATGCTCTAGCCAACTTGTGGAGTATGAACTAAAATAAGCATACTCTTTATCAAAAATGTCATCTGACTTTTTATATTCATCTACTTGCACAAGCTTACATTTATTACAAGTATATATTTTTAATGGATAAAATATCTCTGGCTCATCTAATTCTTTTTTGGTCAAATAAGAATTTGACGCTGGAGAATTTACTAAATCCAAAAACACATTATCTAATTTAAAATTACAAAATCTACAATTCATATTTTTATACCTTTAAAATAATTGTCCAAATATTTATGTGATTTATCTTTATCAGATATGTCGCTTACTTTAAGTGGAAATATTATATCTAACTTTGGGTCAAATATACTTATGGCACCTTCATTTTCTGGACTGTATATTTCACTATGAAAGTATATCAGTTCTGTATCATCTTCTATGGTTTGAAAACCATGAGCAAAACCTTTTGGTATTAGTATCATTTTTTTATTTTCTGCTGATAATTCTACTGAAAATGATTTTAAAAAAGTAATAGAATCTTTTCTTATGTCTACGACTATATCTATTATTTTACCTTTTATACATTTTATCAGTTTTATTTCACAATTTGGTGAATATTGAAAATGTAGACCTCTTACTGAACCTTTTTTATGAGTTATAGAATGATTAACTTGCTTAATATTATTTTCTTTAAATATATAAGATAATTCATCTTCACAAAAAACTCTACCAAATTCTCCCCTCTCATCTTCGTAAATATTTGGTTCTATAATATTCAGACCATCTAAATAAGTATTGATTATATTTAGTTTCTTGTTTTTCATTTAATTTTTATCTACTTTTATATATTTTTGATTTGGACTTTTTAGTTTATCTGGAATTGTTAATTCAATTAATCCTTTTTCTATCAACGGCTTTAAAATATTAGACCTAAAATGCTCTCTATGATTTAATCCTAAGTGCAACATAATATCACTTGTACTTCTAGGTATTAAACAAAAATTTAAAATAACTTGCTCGGTAGCTTGCTCGGTAGCTTGCTCGGTAGCTTGGACTTCAGCTTGCTCACTTTCTATTTCTGTAATATTTTCTTCTATATTATTTAACAATACTGTAGTCGTAAATATATTTTTTTCATTAAGTTTAGGATCACTTCCTCCATAAATTTTAGAATATCTAAACATATTTCTTACTCCACTTCCTAACT
>JAYEIM010000241.1:0-2758 GCA_034660095.1 Campylobacterota bacterium
GAATAAAGAAGATTGTTTTAGAAAATATGGTTAAATTTTACACAATTTTTACACAGTCTAGAATTTTTATGTTTTAAATGCTTTGTATAAAGGGGTTAAGTGGCGGACGAGGAGAGATTTGAACTCTCGGTACCGTTACCAGTACGCATCCTTAGCAGGGATGTGGTTTCAGCCACTCACCCACTCGTCCATTTTTGAAGTGTGATTATAGGGAAACTTTGTTAAAAAGTACCTTAAAAAACTATATGTTTTTTAAAATCTTCTCAACAACTTGAGCTGGATTTTCTGATTTGTAAATTGGACGACCTACTACTATAAAATCAACCAATTCTTTTTTAGCTAAATCAAGGTTGGCTACTCTTTTTTGATCACCTGCATCCTCACCAAATGGTCGTATTCCAGGTGTCAGTGTTATAAACTCTTCTGAAGTATTATTTTTGATATCTAAGCTCTCAAATGCAGATGACACAACACCATCCATGCCAGATTCGTAAGTGTCTTTTGCAAATTTTGTTGCTTTTTCATCTATATTTTCATTGTAAATATACTTAAAATTTTCATTATCAAAACTTGTAAGCGCAGTTACTGCTATGACTATTGGTCTATTTTGCAAGTGTGGATTTGCTTCACTGCATGTAATATCTTTTATTCTATCCATTACCGTACTCATTGCTACTTTTCCAGCTGATGCATGAACATTGAACATATCAATTGGAAGTTTACATATCTCTTGTGCTGAATCTGCCATAGTATTTGGAATATCATAAAGTTTTAAATCTAAAAATATTTTAAAATTTGGATTTATTTTTTTAAGTTCAACTAAAAAATCTTTTCCGTCTCTTATATAGCTTCTAAGTCCAACTTTTAACCATACATCATAATCTTTAATTTTAGTTGCCAACTCTAGATTTTCTTTAGCACTTGGATTATCTAATGCAACACAAAGTTTCATCTATTTTTTACCATCTTTATCAATACTATCTAAAACACCATTTATAAATTTTGGTGCATTATCTGAAGCTAGTCTTTTTGATAATTCAATAGCTTCATTTATAATAATTGGTTTATCTAAATCACTAAATAAAATCTCATATATAGAAAGTCTTAATATCGCTTTTTCTACTGCTCCAACATCTTCAATATCTCTTTGTTTGAGATGCTCTGATATCTCTTTATCAACTATATCTAGTTTTTCAATAGTTCCATTAAAAAGATTTAAAGCAAAATCTTTTTGTTTATTTCTAATTTTTTTATCTTCTAAAATTTCATCTGAGAATTTTGCAATTGCTTCATTTCCTAAATCATAGGCATAAAGTAACCCTACTACAGATTCTCTTGCTTGTGTTCTAGTTGCCATAAATTATTTTGCCATCTCTGAATATAAATCTAACATCTCTATAATAGTAACCATTGCTTCAGCACCTTTATTTCCAGCCTTACTTCCAGCTCTTTCTATTGCTTGCTCTATAGTATTTGTAGTTAAAACACCATTTGATACAGGAATTTTATGACTCATTGTAGCACTTGCTATCCCTTTTGTAGCTTCTGCAGATATATAATCAAAATGTGGAGTTGCACCTCTTATAACTGCACCAACACAACAAACTGCATCATATTTACCACTTTCTAAAGCTCTTTGAAGAGCAAAAGGTATCTCAAATGCACCTGGTACTAAAATAAGATCTAAATTTTTCTCATTCCCACCATGTCTTTTAAATGCATCTTGCGCACCTTCAACTAATCTATCTGTAATAATATGATTAAATCTACCGTTTATAACAGCTATTTTCTCTGTACCTTTTAGTCTTAATTGACCTTCAATAATATTCATAATATCTCTCCAATTTATAATTTATCTTTATTTATTCTGCGATTATATCTAAAAACTTATTAATAGTTTAAAACATCTTGTATCTTAAAAATATCATCTATAGTTTTATATAATTCATCAATTTTTAACATATTTGGACCATCACTCAAAGCAACACTTGGGTCAAAATGTGTTTCAAAAAAGAATCCATCTACACCAACTGCAGCAGCAGCTTTTGCAAGACTTGGAACTATTGCACTATTTCCACCTGTAGTTTCACCTGTACTTGGTACTTGTGCAGAATGAGTCGCATCAAATATAACTGGAGCAAATTCTCTCATAGCAATTAAATTTTTCATATCAACAATAAGTGAACCATATCCAAATACATTTCCTCTTTCACAAAGCCATACACCATTTTCTTTGCTTGTTTGATAGTTTATCTCTTTTGCACCCCTTGTTCCAAGTACTTTTGCAACTGGATGTTTCATACTATTTGCAGCTAAAAACTGACCTTTTTTTATATTTACTTTTGCATTAGTTTTTCCAGCTTCTACAAGTAAATCTGTCTGTCTACATAAAAATGCAGGTATTTGAAGCACATCAACCACTTCAGATGCTGGGGCAGCTTGATATGATTCATGTATATCAGTTACAATTTTATATCCAAAGGTATCTTTTACCTCTTGAAGTATTTTAAGTCCATCATCAAGTCCTGGTCCTCTAAAACTATCTAAACTAGTTCTATTTGCTTTGTCAAAACTCGCTTTAAAATAAAACTCTACTCTTTTGTTTTCATTTAATTTAGATAATTGTTCTGCAATTTTCATAACATTATCTCTACTTTCTATAACGCATGGTCCTGTAAGTACTATCATATTTGTCCCTTTAATTTTTATTTTATTTAAATATATTCGAAAAGTACCTTTTATTCGAAAAGTACCTTTT
>JAYEIM010000241.1:2858-10288 GCA_034660095.1 Campylobacterota bacterium
TATTCGAAAAGTACCTTTTATTCGAAAAGTACCTTTTCTCTTCACCTGTAATAATATAATGAAATTCATAAATATTATTAGTAATATATTCCAAGTCATTTTTTGCATTTTTATCACATGCAAATAGGATTTTATCATCAATTTCTAATTCAAAATTCCAATCAGGCAATACTATATCTTCATTATCTCTTACAACTAACAATGGCATTATATTATTATTTTGATTTCTGTCTCGCCTTGATCTTCTAAGCTCTGAAAGTTTTATTTTATTTGAATCTTTAAGGTATTTATAAATTTCAATTGCTTCATTTTTATTAATATTAAGTTCAAAAGTTATAGGATTTGTATCTATTTGCTTGATCAATGTTGCTAAAAGGTGTTGACCCCAAAGCTCGTCTTTTGTAGTAATTACTCGTATCATTCTATCACACAATGGATTTATAACTGCATTTGTTGTTTTATGTATCAATATTTTTGATGGTAAAAATATATGATCTATTTTTGCATGTGAAAATATAGAAAAATCTGATAATTCATTTTCTCTTGCAATAATTATAGTTTTTTTATTCATCCTTTTTACCGTAGAAACAATAGATAAGTTTGTAGTATCATTATTTGTTCCAATAAATATTAATTTTGCCTCTTTAATATTTGCTTGTGAGAGAAAAAATTTATCTTCTGCATTTCCATGTATCATATTTGAAATACCGTCATTTTGAGCAGTTTTTACTATTTTTTCATCCTGCTCTATTATATTTGGGAAAATCCCATGGGATATAAACATATTGTTTAAGCTCTCACCCAATCTACCATATCCACAAATAATTATATTTTCATTTGGAATTGAAAAATTTCTAGCATCTAAAGTGTAGATTTTATATAACCAGTTTTCAAGTTTAAATAAACTTGGTCCATTTAATGCCATCTGTATCTGATAAGATATAATAGCAAAAGGATTTTCAACTATATTTGCACCAGCATCAAGTAAATTTCCTGTTTCATCATCTTTTGTGGATCTAACTGCAACTTTTACATGTGGATTTAATATTTTAGAAGCAAGTGTAATTCTTAAATTTAAAATATTACTTTCAAATAATGATATTATACCTTTACAATGTATAGATTTAATACCAGCTAATTCTAATGCAACTGAATTATGTGCATCTTTTACAAGTACTGGAACAGTAGGGGTAAATCCTTCAAGTAAAAGATAGTTTGCCCTTATTTGATCTATCTCTATAACTACAACTCTCATATTTGCACTTAAAAGTTTTTTTATTATTACGCTTGTTGTATCATTATAACCAAGTATTATTACAAAATCTTCTTTGATATTTTTTACAGATCTTTTAAACTTAGCTATTGCAATTTCACTTAAAAAGAGTTTATCTTGAAGTAAAGAAACTAATGTACCAATACCATAAAACCAACCTAATACAGTTAAATATATAGAAGCACTTACCCATATTTTTTGAGCATGAGTAAAAGCATATGGCAATTCACCAAAACCTATAGTTGTAGCAGTATATGTTATAAAATAAAAAGCATCAAAGATTGATAGATGATAAACTTTTCCAGCATCATCAACTCCTGGAATTGAAATTAAACCTATTATTGCTATAGTGTATGTTACAACTATAACAGTAAAAGGGAGTCTCATCCTTTGAAGTATAATCCATAATGAACTGTTATTCAATCTTTTACCTTTAAACTATTTTAACGCTTTGATTTTAGCGTTTCACCAATATATAATATCACAGATGTTATATTTGCAAGTAAAGCTCCACCACTAAGTGAAATAATAAGACCAAAAATTTCTGGTTCTAATGTAGATCCTAAACCATAAATAGTCCAAATAGTTGCAGCTGCTATTAATTGTAAGTCAGCCACTAAACTTGTAGCAATAAGAACTGAACCCATTTGTGTTTTATCACCAAGTTTTAAAACTGTAGCTATTATATTTACAACTATTGCTGCAAATAGTTCATATTTACTATGCATATGGATATCCATTGCATCACCATACCAAAATCCAAAGTTTAGTGTCATAGCAAGTATGATAAAAAAACCAGCAATTACCTTATCTAAATTCATAAATACTCTCCATATTTTTATATTATTAGTATATCCTAATTTTACTATTTTTTAGCTACTAATAACCCACTTAACACAATAAAACATATACCAATGATTATAGTTATGTTTGGAAACATATCTCCTAAAAACATCCCAACACCAACTGAAAAAAGTATTGTAGTGTAACTTATAGTTCCTACTATTCCACCTTGAGCAAGAGAATATGCTTTTGTCATATACATTTGAGAAAGTGTCGCAAAAATTCCAAGTCCAACTATATGAAACCAAGCCCAACCTTGAGGCATAACAAAAGTGGCAATTACCCAATCAAAAGTTTGAGTTGTATAAAACTCGCCAAGTATTAAAAGAATAATAGGACCAATAGTTCCAACCATCATAAATGATAAAACTATTGCCCTACTCTCATAATATTTACGAAGCTCTCTTATAGAAGTGTACGCAAGTCCAGCTCCTACACCACTTAGTATCCCTAGCCAATCTGTTTTGTCTAAATTTGTAAGATCAAATCCTGTTATAAATAAAACACCAAAAAACCCTATAAATACACCAGTCCAAGCAGTAAAAGATAGTTTTTCTTTCAAAAGTAAATATGAAAATATAGCTGTAAATATAGGAGATACTTTACTAAAAGTTAAAGCTTCAGCAAGTGGTATATTTGCAATATTGTAAAAATACATCAACAACGCACTAAAACCAATTAATCCTCGCATAAAAAGTAAAAAAGGTTTTCCACCTTTTTGTTTTAGTGGTGATTTATAAATTAAATACAATATAATAACAACACCAGATAAATTTCTAAAGAAAACAACCTCTATTGAACTCATATAAAAACTCAACGCTTTTGCAAAACCACCTGTAAAAGAGAAAAGGAATGATGATATAAGCATATACTTTATAGCTAATTTTTTATTGTCTGTTATTATAGTATTTTCCATAGTCGCGATTTTAATATAATTTTCGTTAAAATCGCGTTATAAAACAGCCACTTAGGAGAATATTTTAATTATGATTGAACTTTTTAACCCAAATATTGATAGATACATTTACGCAATTTTAATATTTATTTTTTTTCAATTTTTTAGAGTTGGACTAAGACAAGCGGTATATAAGTTAACAAAAAAAACAACAAGCAAATTAGATGATGACATTTTAGATGCTATTAAAAAACCTATTGATTTTTTATTTATACTTATAGGTGCTAACTTTGCTAAAACAATATTATTGTTAGATGATGGTATTAGTCATATTTTAGACCAATTCATAAGATCTGGTTTTATTATTGTATTATTTTGGGCTATTATAAATCTTCTTAGTCATCTATCTATAAATATAAAACAAATTACAAATAAATTTGGGGATAAACTAAATCCTGATGTTGCTAACTTTCTTATAAAATCAATAAGATTTTTCATTTTTCTTGTTGGATTTATAGCTGTACTTCAAGAGTGGGGATATAATATAAGTGGGTTTTTAGCATCACTTGGTTTAGTTGGTATGGCATTTGCCCTTGCGGCAAAAGATACAGCAAGTAATCTATTTGGATCACTTGTAATATTTACAGATAAGCCATTTAGAATTGGAGATTGGATAAAAACACCAGTAGTTGAAGGTACAATTGAAAGTGTTGGTATAAGATCTACAAGAGTTAGAACATTTGCTCAAGCATTAGTAACTGTACCAAATGGAATATTAGCTAATAGTGCTATACTAAACTGGTCAAAAATGGGAAAAAGAAGAATTAAAATGAATGTTGGTTTAACTTATGATACACCTGCTAGTACAATTGAAAGTATAATAAAAGATATCAAAGAGATGCTTCAAAATCATGAAGAAATAAATCAAGATGTAATGCATATATATTTTAGTAAATTTGACGATAGTTCATTAAATATATTTTGTTACTACTTTACAAACACAACCGCTTGGGGTGAATTTATGAAAGTTCGAGAAGATACATATTTTCAAATTATGAAAATTGTTGAAGCCAATGGCTCTAGCTTTGCATTTCCAACTCAAACATTACATATAGAAAAAAATGAAACAGTAGAATAAAAAGGTAAAAATAAATGATAAAAATAGCTTTAATTGGACAACCAAATGTAGGAAAAAGTTCATTATTTAATAGACTTGCTAGAAAAAGAGTAGCAATTGTTAGTGATATCTCTGGGACAACTAGAGATGTAAGAAGAAGAGAGATAGATATCAATGGTAGAGAAGCTTTGATGCTTGATACTGGTGGAATTAGTAAATCTAAAAATGAGATTATGGAAGATGGTAGTGAATTTAAAATTTTTACAAATGTAAAAAGAAAAGCTGTCGAAACTGCTAAAGAAGCTGATATAGTTTTATATATGGTTGATGGTAAAAATATACCAGATGATGAAGATAAAGCTTTATTTTATGAGCTTCAGGGTCTAGGTAAAAAGTTAGCACTTGTTGTAAATAAAATTGATAATGATAAAGAGCTGGAAAGACTTTGGGATTTTTTTGAATTTGGTATAAATGAAGAAGATATGTTTGGTATATCTGTATCACATAATCGTGGCACAAAAAAACTTTTTGAATGGTTATATGAACAACTACCTCCATCAAAAGATGAGTTAGAAGAGGAGCTAAAAAAACAATTAACTCCACAAGAGTTAGAGTTACTTGCAGAGCCAATTGAAGAGATTGAAGAGAAAGAACCGGAGGATCCAAACCATATTAAAGTTGCAATTATAGGAAAACCAAATGTTGGTAAAAGTTCTATATTAAATGCTCTAATAGGGGAAGAGAGATCTGTTGTAAGTCCAATAGCAGGTACTACTATTGATCCAGTAGATGAAACATATCAAGTTGGTGATAAAAAAATCACTTTTATTGATACAGCAGGATTAAGAAGAAGAGGTAAAATTCAAGGTATTGAAAAATTTGCATTGATGAGAACAGAGGATATGTTAGCACAAGCTAATATTGCTCTTATTGTTTTAGATGCTTCTGAGCCTTTAAGTGATCAAGATGAAAAGATATCAGGGTTAGTTGATCAATTTGGCTTAGGTACAATTATTGTATTAAATAAATGGGATGAAAGTCAAGAAACGTTTGAAAAATTAAGTGAAGAGATTAGAGGAAGATTTAAATTTTTATATTATGCTACAATTGTAGCTGTATCAGCAAAAACAGGTAGAAACATAAATAAACTAGAAGATAAATTATTATCTATTTTTGAAAACTACCATAGACGAATATCTACATCAGAATTAAATGATACAATTGAGATGGCAATAAGAAGACATTCATTACCTAGTCCAAATGGAAATAGATTAAGAATATATTTTGCAACACAATTTGATGCAAATCCACCAACAATCGCCGTTATTATGAATAAACCAAAACTACTGCACTTTTCATATAAAAGATATTTAATAAACTTTTTACGAGATAATCATCAGTTTGAGGGTGTACCTGTTAGAGTTGTTGCAAGAGGCAGAGGAGAAAGAAGTGCGGAACAAGAACAATTTGAAGCTACATATCAAGAATTTAACTTACCTGTTGATTTTGTATTATCAAAATTTGAAGAGGAAGATGGTGATTTTGAATATCACAATTAAATAAGATTAAATAAAAAAAGGGTGAAGATTAAATCTTCACCCTTTTTTAATAATTTAATATAGTTATATTAAAATTATTTACCAGCTTTAACAGCTTCTTTTAATTTAGCACCAACTTTAAATTTAGCAACTGTTGATTCAGCAATTTGAATTTTAGCACCTGTAGATGGGTTAATACCTTCTCTAGCAGCTCTTTTAGATGTACTAAATGTACCAAAACCAATAAATGCCACACTATCTCCACTTGATAATGTTTCTGTAATTGTTGCTAATGTAGCTTCAATTGCTGAACTAGCATCTTTCTTTGTTAAACCTGCTTTATCTGCAACTGCTGCAATTAATTCACTTTTATTCATATTTTAATCTCCTGTTAGTCTAATTTGTCAAATGATAACAAAACTATCTTTAATTAATATTTAAAATTAATATTTTTATCAATTTTTTTTAAAATTATGCTAAAATAAGCCTATGTTAACATATAAGTCTATACTATTATCAATCTTTCTGTCAACTTTTATATATTTAGAATATTTTAATATTTCTATTAAGTGGTTGGATACATTTTTTGTATTAAGTGGTTTTATACTATTATTTAAATTATCTAAAAAAGAATTATTTAGTAGTGGTTTTCTAATTGGTATATTATGGTTTTGGTGGATTAGTTATAGTTTTATCCACTATGAACTCAGCTATTTAATACCAATTATTATTATTAGTATTGCTTCAATTTATGGTTTACTTTTTTACTTTATTGGTTTTTTTAAAAATATATACTTAAAAATATTATATATATTTTCAATAAGTTTTATTGAGCCATTTCAATTTAATTGGTTTAAAATAGAATTACCTTTAATAAATAGCTATTTAGGAACATCAAAACTAGAATTTCTAATTTTACTAATTATAACTGCACTACTTATACAATATAGAGATAGTTATACAAAACTATCAATTTTTGGTTATATGTCAATAATTACTATTCTTTATTTTTATAATATTAATTCCAAAGTAGTTATAAATAAACCAGATTTAAAGATATATGAGTATCAAACATCTTTAAGTCAAGATATAAAATGGGATATAAAATATAAAAAAGATATAGTTAATGATAATTTAACTGTTATTAAAAATGCGATAAGTAATAATTATGATATCATTATATTACCTGAGACAGCATTTCCACTTATATTAAATAATCAGGAGAATATTATGAAAGAATTGTTAATTTATTCAAAAAAAATCTCTATTGTTCTTGGTTCATTATATCAAGAAAATGAAAAATACTATAACTCAACATATCTTTTTAGTAATAACAATATGCAAGTAGCACATAAAGTAGTTCTTGTACCGTTTGGAGAAGCTGTACCTTTTCCAGAAAAAATTAGAGATTGGATAAATAATACTTTTTATAACGGTGCTCAAGATTATATTACAGCAACTAAAGCAACAACATTTAATATTAATGGAATTAAATTTAGAAATGCTATATGCTATGAAGCAACAACAGATGATATATATACTAATTTAGATACAAATTATGTTATTGCCATATCAAATAATGCATGGTTTACACCATCAATCCAACCAACACTGCAAAAGTTACTGATGAAATATTATTCTTTTAAGTATGATTTACTTATTTATAATGTTACAAACAAATAAAAGGATATTTATTACCCCACTATCAAAATAGAATAAAAATAGTAACTTTATTTTAAGCAATAAGTGGAGGATATTTTATAA
>JAYEIM010000242.1:0-2038 GCA_034660095.1 Campylobacterota bacterium
TCTTTATCTGTACTAAATGCACCAGCAACTACTTCAAATCTTTTATCCATTTGGGAAGCAATAAAGTGAGGATAACCTGCAATAGAGTTTATACTTCCTCCTATAAATGCTAATTTATACATCTCTTGGTACACAATACAAAACTATCTCTAAACTCATACTTCCATATACCCTTAAGTACATATTATAGTTTGGATTTATCTCATTAATAAGTAATGGTAACTCCCAAAGATCTTTGGGTTTGTGATATAAACATACCGCTAATACAGGTGAAGTTTCGGCAATTAGATTCTTTGCCCCTAAAATTGCTTCTTTTTCAGCACCTTCTATATCCATTTTTATATAGTTTGGTTCGGAACCAATCAATGTTTTGTCTAGTGGAACAGTTGTAATAGTTGTTAAACTATCACCTACTTGATTTACAATTGAACTATTAGAATCATTATTATTACTAAACTTTAAAAATTCATTAGAAGACCAAAGTCCACAAGGATAAATAAAAAAATCAATATTGGGATATTTGTTTTTTTGTTTTTTTGTTTCTATACTTAATTTATCTATATTGACACTATCAGGCTCAAATGATGCAATATACCTTACTTTCTTCTTAGATCTTTCAAATTCCAAAATTGATTCCGCTAATGTATCTCCAATAAATGCTCCACCGTCAATAAATCTAATCTCATCTATATGCTCAAATAGACTTATATCTCTTGGAAAATATTGAGGTTCCAACTCTGGAGTAGGATAGGACTCTGGTGATAATTCTGTTCTAAACTTTACAAGGCCATCTAGTACATTCAAACTTTTTTTATCTTTTAAAAGAGAGCGAAATACATCTAGCTTTTTCATATCAATCATATCTTCTTTTATTGGTGTATACCAAGTTTTAGTAAATTCAACACATTGTCTCACAAGGCTTGGAAACATATGTAATGTATCTATAAATGTATGTACTGTTTTAGCACCAGATGCTTTTAATGTTTGAATTACTTCAAGTTCTGCAAGAGGAGAAGTAATAGATATGTAAATATTAGCATCAATTAAAGAAACTTCATCTAACCTTTTAATAGGTTTTGAACACACTTCCTTTTTTAAAGTAAATTGATCAACAACAAAGTCAATATTTATACCTTGCAACTCTATCTCTTTAAGAAATATCTCACCATAAACACCTGCTCCATAAATAACATTCTTCATACTCTTCCTTTAAATTTAAATTTTATGACTTACTATAGGGTGGATTAACTCATTAATATGGTTTAAGACATATCTATCTTGATACAATAATTTAATAAAAACAATAGAGATTTGTGTTGTTAAAAAATCTTTTATTTCTGTATTCTTCTTCACAAGATCAAATCTAAAAATAATATTGTTTTTTAAAGTATCATCTATTTGTATCTCTTTAAAAATACCATTTTTATCACTCATCACACAATGCCTAATAACAAACTCTTGCTTTTTTGTCACTATCAATTCGTCTTTTAATTTTTCACCTATATATGCATTCACTACAGCTTTTGAATACTTTATTTTATCACAATACTCCATAAGGTTTGGATAAAAATCCCCTGGTATTCTTCTAGTCACATCTATAATATATGGCATGTTGTCCTTTATAATAACTTGTAAATGAAACATACCATCCACTAAACATAAAAGCTCAGAAATTTTTTCGATATCACTCTGTAATCTTTTAAACACCACTTCTTCCAGTTGTATTGGGTATGCAGATGTGATTAAATATTTATTCATATATGTATCATCTTTACCTGTAAAGCCATATATAATTTTTTGATTTTTAATAAAAATAGAATATGCTATAAGCTCCCCATCTATAAATTCTTCTAAAAATATCTCATTGGAAAATTCTTTGGTTTTAAGTAAAGAATCTTTTAAATCTTCTAAATTATAAACTACATCAACACCTCTACCACCAGATAGATTAGTTGGCTTAACCACAACAGGAAACTCTAAGTTATCTAATCTTGAATCATTTGTATAATAAAATCCACTTGGAGTAGAAATAGAGTTT
>JAYEIM010000243.1:0-2035 GCA_034660095.1 Campylobacterota bacterium
TCCTGTAAATTCGGGGTTAAACCCAGCTCCAAGTTCTATAAGAGCAGATACTTTACCTTTAAGTTTTACATCTCCTGTAGAAGGTTGTAAGATACCTGCTATGACTTTAAGTAGTGTTGATTTACCACTTCCGTTTTTACCTATTACACCTAATGTATCACCTTTTTTAAGTTCAAAGTTTATATTATTCAAAGCATAAAAATCTTTGTATAGTTTTTTATTTGTAAGGTGCAAAGCCTCTTTTAGTCTATCTTTTGGGTTGTTATATAGCTTGTAAGTTTTACTTAGATTTGATACTTTTATAGCATAACTCATCTATACCACCTCCGCAAAGTGAGGTCTAAGTTTTCTAAAAACTATAGAACCAATAATAATAAAAAATAGTGTCAATCCCCAAAAATAAAAAGTTTGCCATAAATCTTGAATAATAAATTTATCATAAAGAAGTGAATTTCTATATCCTGTAACTATATACTCCATAGGATTTAGTTGTATAAGCCAATGATACTGTTCTGGTATTTTATTTATATCCCAAAGTATAGGTGTAAACCAAAAACCTAGCTGAGTAACAACACTTATGAACTTTGCAGTATCTGGTAAAAATAAATTTAATGATGATGTAAGTAAACTAATTCCAAATAGTAATGATGTCATAGCAATAAAAAAATAGATAAGCTGAAAACTATAAAGCGATAAATCTTTACCATTTATAATAGTTACTAAGATGGCAATACCCATCAAAACCAAATGAGGTATGATGGAGCTTAATATCTTAACAATAGGCAATATACTAAGTCTAAAATTTATTTTTTTAACTAAATATGAATACTGCTTTATAATACTTGAAGAACCATTTAGCCCTTCAGAAAAATACATCCAAGGAATCATTCCAACAACTAAATACGAAGCAAATGGAACATCTCCACGAGGAGCAGCTCTTAAACCATATGTAAATACAACATAGAGTACACTTATATACATAAATGGCTGAAAATACACCCAAAAAACACCAAGATATGTACCAGAGTATCTCTGCTTAAAGTCTCTTTTTGCTAAATCTTTAATTAAATCTTTTTTATCTAAGATTTCTTTGTAAAATTTGTTTATTTCGTTAGTTGGCATCATTGATTAAAATCTTTTTTCTTAGTTTCTGAAAAGGTTTTTCTATTAAAAAGTACATGATTATTCCAGTTAAATAAATCAATAATACATAGAATATTAAAGCTTCAATATTATGTGCAAATGGTTTTTTATGAATATAAAAAATATAATTGTACAAATAAATACTATATGAAGCTGTTCCTGTGAATATAAATAAATTCAATAATTTATTTTTTGAATTTTTTATCATTTTACTTTTTGTAAGATATATAAAGATTGGCACAAAAGTAATTACCCATAGTAACATATGCAACTGACCACCTAAAATATAACCATTATAGAATGTTATATTTAGATATAAAAATATTATTATAGCTAAGATAATATTTTTATATTGATTATCATAGAATATTTGATAGAATTTCTCTTTATAAATAAAAACCAAATAACCTAGGATAAAGTATATAAAAAAAGCAAAAACTGTTTTCTCTAGCAAAAAGCTTTTTGAAACGAAACTATTATAAAACAAAGGAGATATAAATAAAAAAATAGTTACTATCGGATATCTTACAATTAAAAAAAGCATTACTGGTAGTAAGAAATAAAATTGCATCTCAATACCAAGAGACCAAAAAACACCACTCACAGAATAATAAGTGCTTGGATTAAATGTATGTATAAATAATAAATGTGATAGTTGATCTATCAAGCCAATTGGTTTAGGTGATATCCCATTATAAATTAAAATACTCCAAATTGTAATAGCAATATAATAAGCAGGAATAATCCTAAACAGTCTTTTTAGGAAATATTGTTGCCAGTCAATTTTTTTATACGAATCCTGATTTTTGTAAGTAACTAAAGCCATAGAATAGCCAGATATTAAGAAAAACAATTCAACCCCCCCCATCCTTTTTCAAAGATTGCGAAAAAA
>JAYEIM010000244.1:0-2034 GCA_034660095.1 Campylobacterota bacterium
TGAATTCACAAGTGCAAAACATAGAATTCATATCAGTAACACTGCTAACATCCCACCTAGATATATCTCCATTGAATTCACAAGTGCAAAACATAGAATTCATATCAGTAACACTGCTAACATCCCACCTAGATATATCTCCATTGAATTCACAAGTGCAAAACATAGAATTCATATCAGTAACACTGCTAACATCCCAATTAGATATGTCTCCGTCAAAATTACTATCGTAAAACATCCATGCCATATCCTCAACACTACTAACATCCCACTTCGATATATCACCATTGAATTCACAAATGCAAAACATAGAATTCATATTAGTAACACTACTAACATCCCAATTAGATATATCGCAATTAAATTGACTTCTAAGAAACATAGCTTTCATATTAATTACACTGCTAACATCCCATTTAGATATATCTCCATTGAATTTACTCTCTTCAAACATAAAACTCATATCAGTAACATTACTAACATCAAGATGGTTTAAGTTGGCATTATTACCTTGTAGTTCAATCTCTTTTGCTATGATTTCTCTTATATTTTCATCAGTACAGTGTATCATCTTCACTTTACTAATTTCACTTTTTCTTTTTTCTAGTATTTTACTTGTGATACTCATCAAGCTTTTTGCTTTACTTAAAGCTAGTTTACTATTTTGGTTTGTGGTTGTTAAGTTTTTGTTCATTTTGTACTTTTTTTCCCTATATTATTTAAAATATTTGATACATCTATTATTTGATTAATCTTTTTATAATTGACAATAAAAACATTACATTTATTATTTTTTATAGTGAACTTATCAAACTCCTTGCAATCATGAGATGATATTTTTAGTATTATTTCACAACCTGCATAAATAGCACTATATATATTATGTGAATTTTTTTTATAAGGAATAGGTTGTGTAATTATTTTATCAAAAAGTCCATTATCCATTTCAATAACTTTTACTATTATTTTATAATTAGTATTTGAAATATCATCATTTAGTAATATTCTCCTTATTTGATCATTATGTTTTTTACCAAAATTAATATGACGAAATGTTGAATGACTACTGACACTCATTCTCCAAAAAATACTTAAATGAAATAGTAAAAAAGGTTTATAACTTATATCAATACTTACTACTTCTTTATGATTTAATTTATATGGTAAAACACTATTTTCATACCATACATGATTAAAATAATCTTCATATTTATGTAGTATCACATTGTCACAATTTTCACAAAGCAAATATTCTTTTACTCCTAAATCGTTTTTCTCAGATACTTTCATATTCTCATAAACAACATAAGGTTCATTTCTTTTTGGATCTATCTTTTTATGTATAAATTTTGGGATAATATGAGAATTAATCAGCATTTGTTTACTATTGCATAATTTACAAATTCCTTCTATTGGCTTCTTTTTCATTTATTTAAGTCCTTTTAATTTCAACTTTATAATACAAAATATCATAGCCATATTTTGTCTAAAGATAATTTCATTTCTCAACCTTATAAAATCTATGTTCTTTGTCTAAATATACTATATAAAAAGTATTGGTATCAAATCTTTTATTTGTTTTATCATGTACGGTACCATCATACTCATCTGGTACTACAAATCCTATAAGTCTTACTTTGTTTTCAAGATGAAATCTACTCCAAATAGCTTGATGTGGGATATGTTTTGGTTTGGTAAAGTCTGTGCGTATAGGAAAACTATCGTACTTTACAAAAGTAGGATAGTTCCCTTGATATTGACTCTCCCAATATTTTAATGAAGATTTTGAATAATCTTTTAGTTTATCTAGTAATTTTGAAAGTTCATTTTGATTCCAGTCTTTAAAGTCTTGACTAGCTTCATCTTTTCTAAAATATGAAAAGTTAAATTTACACCTTGAAGTTAAGTCATTTGTATCATCATCTAGTGATACTGTAGGTATGCTATCTAAAAAAGATATTTTTTTACTATTGTTATACTTCTTTTTCATACTCTATCCTTGGCTTACCACCAATCTTATTTGCCCTATATGCA
>JAYEIM010000245.1:0-2033 GCA_034660095.1 Campylobacterota bacterium
ATTTAAGAATTATAAAATAATTGTATATTTACTAACTGGAAAATTAGACTTTTCATTGGTTAATAATAAATTTAGGAAAATTTAGGTGCTTAGTTACCCACACTTTTTTAGAAGGAACCAATTTTTTGGTATAAATTATAGCAATAGTGCAACAATGAATGTGAAATTGAAAATGTCTGCATTTCCCTATGAAGACAAGAGTAACATTGAAGCAGATGATGATAGCAACAATCTTGGCTTTAAATATGGTATAGATAATAATGTAGCAAGAGCATATATTGATTTAAGTACATTGTATAGCAAAGACAATGATAGCTATAAATCATTATCTTTAAATTTTGATTATCATATTTTGAAATATAAAGCTTTAAAACCTTTTATTGGAGCTAGTATTGGTTTAGGACAATTAAAAGTTGAGAATGTAGGGTCAGATATAGGAATGGATTTCGGAACAAAAGCAGGAATCAAAATTGATATTTTAAAAAATGTAAATTTTGAAGTTGGGTATAAATATATTTTTGGAATAGAACCATCAGATTATAGTTCTGGTATTTTAGCATTAATAGAATCAGCACATCCTAATAAAACAATTAATGGTGTAAATTATAATTTTTCATTTGACAATATAGCTGTTACATATTTTTCTCTAAACTATAAATTTTAAAACCATAAACATTAAGTGATTTTCATTTAATGTTTGCTACAATGTTATATAAATAAATTATTGGAGTTCATTATGCAAACAATGGCAGTACAAATTAAAGATAGCTATGTACAAAACTTTATGAGTTATGTTAATAATCATAGTGAAAATATCACTGTGTCTAAAGATAAAAATTTAGAATATGACCCATATTTTTATGAGAGAAAAAAAGAGTTAGAACAAGTTATTGAAGAGTGTGAAAATGGTACAATGGAAATGTTATCACAAGAACAATACGATAATGAAATGAAAATATTTTTCAAAGATTTAAAAGCTAATGCAAATCTTTAAAACTAGGTTATATAAAACTCAATTATTAACTATTTTAAAACATATATCAAAAGATAAAATTAGTGCAAGTGAAAACTTTCACAATGATTTAAATGAACAAATAGACAATTTAATAAACTCACCACTTAAATGTAGACAATCATTTTATTCAGATGATGAGAATGTAAGAGATATGATATTTAAAAAATATACTATTCAATTTAAAATATATAAACATAAAATAAGTATATTAAAAATATTTAACAAAAATAAACCGTCATAGCAATAGCAGATACAACAAATCAGAGGAACTAACAAGATTACACTTGCGATAATTTGAGCTTTTACTTTGTAAAAAAAATTTAACTAAGTTTCAAATATTTCTGAAGTGATACCATCTTATAGTTCACTTCAGTCGTTAGATGAAAAGAGCAAGATGATAGATTGGTTAAATACAAACATTGGTGCAGATATAGCAACATATATTGGTACATTTTTAGCTTTAATTAGTTTTTTTATAGTTGGTAAAAAAGTGTTTAATAAAATAAACCAAAAACAATCTGTAAAAAATGGAACAGGTATTCAAGTTGGTGGGAACTATACTGTAGGAAAAAAGAAATGATACAAAAAGCAACAGTAGAAGAAAATTCTACATCCATTCAAGTTACAGGCGACTTTTCAATGGGTTTGACCTTTGAAAGCTGTGAAAGACTTTTCAATTTACTTTTATTAGAAAATATGCCTAAATTAGAAGCTATTGCAAAACAAAAAGCAATCGAAAATGTAAATAAATTAGTTGATTTAACATATAAAAAATTAGATGATAGAATTGAAAATATAGAAATTAAAAAAATGTCAGAACCTGATGTACAAAGTACTTTTAATATTGCAGTACAAGGTGTAGCAAAAAAAGGTGAAAAAATTGATATAGATTTATTAGCTGACTTATTACAATCAAGATTAGAAAATGATAATGATGACTATATAGATAATTGTATTGAATCAGCAGTTGAAATAATTCCAAAATTAACAAACGAACTTTTGTATATTATTCCAGTAA
>JAYEIM010000246.1:0-2007 GCA_034660095.1 Campylobacterota bacterium
GGTTAGCACAAGATGGTGTAGATATAATACACATTAAAGAAGCTCTAGGACATAAGAGAATTGAAACAACAATGAGATATAGCCATTTAATAGATGATAAGAGACATAAAGCTACCTTAGATATTGGATTTTAATCTTTTCTTAGATACAATACAATCTGAAACAAAGTCATGGTTGTGGGTTTGTATTCTGCGTTATTTGAGAATTAGCAACGAGGATTATTTTTCCCTTGTAGGACATTGGACGAGGTGTAGTAGGCATATTTAATGTGCTGAGGAGTCCAATACATAAGGATTACTCTATGATGTGTTTATTCATATTTATAGTAAAAGTAGTAATTAAGATAGTGCTAGGTTTATAACCTAGCAGGAATTCCGTTAGAGTTGCCTATTTTTAGCGGAATAGGTTTATAAATTGTGAGTTGTAATGGTGATGCAAATAATTAACGTTATTTGCTCATTACTGGGTAACAAAAGTTACGACTCTTTTTTCTCATATACAAATTTTAGTGTTTTTACCATTAATATTTCATTAATTTAGTTGCAACATATGTTATAACACAAAAATTAATATTATTTTCAATTATAAATCCTCAAATTTCTTAATAATATCTATTTCATAATCATTTGGAAAAAGTTTTAAAATCTTATTTACTGTGATCATATCATTAATACCAAATGCATAAATTATTATTTGTCTAAAATTATTTTGGTATTCAAAAAATAATTCATAAATTTCTTCGTCTGTAATTCTAAAAGAATTAATATGGTTTACTACGCTAACATATTCAAAACGATTTAATTTTGATATTTGAATACTTTTAATTAAGCTTAATTTATTATCGGTATTAATATGTTTAAATCCATGTTCTCTTATTTTGGCAATACCTTGAATAATTGCATTCATTAAATAGTCATCTTGCTTTAATAAAAAAGATATAAATTTTTCAAGTTGCTTGGTTTCAAGTTGTTCGTAAGGTAAATAATCAAATCTAATTTTAAAATCTTTTATTTCCGATGCATTTTTTCCAAAAATTTCGATTATTAAATTATTTAATTTTGGTTTTTCTTTTAAAAATTTTGAAACACCTTTTTTACTTACTCCAAGTAAATGTGATAATTCACCCAAGTAAGAAAGTTCATTTGTACCTTCATATGTTTTTTGTGAAAAGGGTAAAATATCATATTTTAAATATACTTCCAACTCTTCTTTATTTTTAAAAATAGATTTTACTAATCTAATAATATGATAATGTTTATTTGTTTTTCCAGGAAATTTTTTTTCATATTCCCAAGCTCTTTCTTCATTCATTATATCATATTTTGTTTTATTTATTATTTCATCTTTTTGATTCCAATTGTAATAAGTTCTCTTGCTAATATTTAATAATTTACAAATTTCTTGTGTCATTTTGAATTTCCTTTTAAATTTAAAAGTTTGATAAATATAAGAAAATTAAACCGTAAATAATAATATTTACGGTTTAATTTTCTTATATAATGCACTTATATATAAATTATAACTTAAATTTACTTAACTTATGCACATAATTAATGTAAAATAAATTGTTTTTTAAAAAAATATCCGATAAACTTCAACTGTGAAAAAGACAAATCAAAATAAATTTTAATTAAAAAGGAAATATTAAAATGGAAGAAAACGAAAAACTAGAATTTCATTTAAATGAAATAAAAAAGAGATACCCAGGTCGTTCAAAGTTGAACAAAACACAAACTTTGAATCTTATAAATATAAGTGCATCAACTTTTAGTAGGTATATTGAAAGAAATGATTTTCACAAATTACCTATTTTTAAAAAAGAGGATTTTGATAGAAGAGATAAACCTTATTCCACCTATACATTTAGCATATTAGATATCGCAAAGTTTTTGAGCGAATAGTGTCATGTCATTATCTCCAAAAAAACAAACAATACTAGATATTGCTGATATAGAGGACAAAAAAAACTATCGAGGTTACTTTATTCATTATGAAGGAGCAAGAAAT
>JAYEIM010000247.1:0-10087 GCA_034660095.1 Campylobacterota bacterium
TCATCATTTATCTCTTTTCCATAAAGATATACATCTCCAGTAGCTTTTATCTCTCCATCTTCATCTTTTATAAAGTTTTGAGACTCAGTAAGCATACCTCCACTTCCACAAGCAGGATCATAAATAGTCATAACAGGAGGTAAATTATCTTTGATTGGGTCAAATATGATGTGTGTCATCAAGTCTATCACTTCTCTAGGTGTAAAATGCTCTCCTGCTTCTTCATTATTATCTTCATTGAACTTTCTAATAAGCTCTTCAAAAACATAACCCATGCCAAGATTTGTAAGTGGTGGTAACTTTTTACCATCACCATCTTCTTTTTCTTCATTGGTTAAATTTATATTTGGAGATGTGAACTTTTCAAGTACCTCTAGTAGTACATCTTTAGAAGCCATATGTTTGATTTGGGCTCTTAAATTAAACTTCTCTATTATCTCTTTTACATTTGGACTAAATCCATCAAGATACTCTGTAAAGTTAGCTTCTAACATCTGTTGAGAGTTAGTAGCTGTATTATGTAGTCTTAGAAGTGTCCAAGGACTTGTGTTGTAAAACACATAACCACTAGCATCTTTTAAACCATTTTCATCAAGTTCAGTTAGTTGTACTTCCTCTTTTTGAAACTTTACTTCATCAAGAACAGCATCTTTTGTAGGCTCTAGTAGTGCATCAAGTCTTCTTAAAACAACCATCGGTAAGATAACATCACGGTATTTACCTCTTACATATACATCTCTTAGATAATCATCTGCTATGCTCCATATAAAAGATACTAGTTTATTGTGTACTGCTTGATTCATCTATTTTACCCCTACAAAGTTATTGTGTATTTGTTTTATATTATTTTATCCAAATGTAACAAAATAACTTATTGACTATAGTTTATCCTCATCCTTCATGCTTAAATAGCCATCCTTACTAATAATTTGTTAAGTTTTATTATTTTATATAAAAAAAGCTACTACCACTTCCACTAAAATAATTTTTTATTTTGAATTTTGAATTTTGAATTTTTTCTATATCATTTAGTTCTGGATAAATATCAACTGCTGGGGCATACAGATCATTTGCCTCTTCTATAGTTAAATTTTTCAATATATCTATACTCTTCATATTTAAAAGTTTATCAGCTTCCTCTTGTGAAATCTCACTATAAAACTTATCTCTAAATGCTGTAAAAATATCTCCTGTATTACACTCTATTTTAGGTGTAAAAGTTTTTATATCCAAAACATCTTCATCATATTTTTTTACTATTTCACCAATGCCAGTTACATTTGCACTATCATATTCATATATGAAAAATGGAATATCTGCTCCAATTTTTACACCAATTTTAGATAATTGATCTTTTGATAAATTTAAATTTATAAGCTTATTTACCATTATCATAAATGTAGCACAATTAGAACTTCCACCACCAAGACCTGCAAATTCAGGAATATTTTTTTCTACTATTACTTTATAATTTTTAAATACTTCTTTAATATTCTTATCTATTCTGTATAATTCTTTATATGCTTTATAAATTGTATTTTTTTTAGTTTCACAGCCAAAATTACCTTCTAAAGTAAACTCTTTAAAATCTCCTTTTTCAAAAGTGATGGTGTCATATAGATTTTTAACACGCACAAACCTTGAAACAAGTTCATGATAATTATCTCTTTTTCCTGCTATTTTTAAAAATATATTTACTTTTGCATAAGATTTTCTAGTCATTATTTCACTCATAAAAGTACCTTATTTAAAATATATTTAGGAATATTATCTTTTATTTCTATTACTGCAAAAAATGTATCAAAAGCTATTAAATATTCTCCATCATCTTTTGACTCAAAATAATCAATAGAAAGTTTCTTACCCAAATCAAACCACTCTTTTGTACCTGTGTAGTTATTTGTTGGTAGATCAATATACTCTAAAGGATTTAACTCTTTTTCATCATCAAAGAAAAACTCTCCCTCATTTAATCTTTTTAAATAACTAAGTGTTCCAATGGCTCCTAATCTATCAAGTAAAATTTGAGCCATACTTCTTATATAGCTTCCCTCACTTACTGTTATATCAAAAGAGATAAAAGGGTGATTGTAGTTTTTAAACTTCACATCATAAACTTCTGATCTAACTCTTTTCATCTTAAAATCTTCCCCAGCTCTAGCTTTTTCATAAGCTCTTTTACCATCTATTTTTTTAGCACTATATTTAGGAGGAAGATAATCTAAAGTTCCAACAAGTCCATTAAGTTCTCTTTTTATATCTTTTTCGTCTAACTCTTTGTTTAACTCTTTATTTTTGGGCTGATGCTCAATATTTTCAATATCTAAAGAGTTACTAAGAACATCGAGCCAAATAGTAGTACGATAGGTTTTTGGAGTTTTTTTCAAGTATCGAAAAAGTTTAGGATATTGTCCAAAAGCAACTATCAAACACCCACAAGCAAAAGGGTCAAGAGTACCAGAAAACCCTGCTTTCTTATTTTTGTGTTTCCATTTTATTTTTTTTAAGTAAGAATTTGAACTTACAAAAACTGGTTTGTTTACTACTATTAGTTTATTCAATTATATCTATACTTTTATATTTTCTCAACAAAAGAAGATAATATATCCCTTTTATTTCCACCAAAATTTATATTAAGCTTTAAATCTTTTCCAGCTTTTTGTACACTTATAACTCTACCCATACCAAATATTTTATGTTTAACTAAATCATCTTTTCTAAATGCTTTATTTTTTTCTATAGTTAAACTACCTTTTATAAGATCTGATTCTGTTAAAAATCTACTTTTTACAAGATGTGTTCTTCTACCTTTGTAAAATCTACTATGGACAAAACTTAGTGTTAAATTATCTTTTGCTCTTGTAATTGCAACATATCCAAGTCGTCTCTCCTCTTCTATATCACTTCCATCACCAACAAGAGGAAAAAATCCCTCTTCCATCCCTACAATAAATATATGCTTAAACTCTAACCCTTTACTTGCATGGATACTCATCAACGATATATATTCATCATTTATACTATCTGCTGCACTTTCAAGTGATATTTCATTTAAAAAGTCTTCAAGATTAAGATCTATATTTTCTATAAAAAAGTCTCGTAAATAACCATAAAATTCATCTATATTAGCCATTCTATCATCAGCATCAATAACTTTCGCATATGTTGTTTTAAAATCAAAAGTATCTTCAAAAACATCAATAAATCTCATTTTACCTTCAATCAAAATATCTTGTAGATCTTCAACAGATGCCATAAAAACTTTTAATGTTCGTGAATTCTTTTTACCAACAAGTGCAGTTAACTCTTCAACTGAATACTCTTTAATAATACTAAAAATAGATTTAGATTCTTTATGAGATTCTAACTCTAACTTATCAACTGTAGTTTTACCGATACCTCTTTTTGGTTTATTTATAATTCTTTTTATAGAAAAGTTATCATTTGCATTTGTAATAACTCTAAAGTAAGCTATAAGATCTTTTATCTCAGCTCTTTCATAAAATTTTAATCCACCTACAAGTTTATAATTTATATTATTTCTTACAAGTCCCTCTTCAACAGCACGACTAAGTGCATTTACCCTAAATAATACTGCTATATCTTTTGATGATTCACCAGATAAGATAAGTTGTTTAATATCATCTACTATTTTTCTTGTTTCCTCATTTTCATCGCCAGATTCGTAAACTTTTATAGGATCACCTTTTGATCTAGTGCCCACAAGTTTTTTACCTAATCTATCTCTATTGTGTTCGATCAAAGCATTTGCATGAAAAAGTATTTTATCTGTTGACCTATAGTTTTCTTCAAGTTTTATAGTAAGCGTATCTTTATATGTTTCACTAAAAGTCAAAATATTTTTAATAGTTGCTCCACGCCAACCATAAATTGATTGGTCATCATCTCCAACTACACATAAGTTGTTATGTTGATCACATAACTTATTTAGAAGTTTATATTGTAGTTCGTTTGTATCTTGATACTCATCAACCATAATATATTTATATTTTTGGCTTGTTTGTTTTGCTAACTCTTTATTTTCTTCAAGAATTTTAAATGTAAGTAAAAGTAAATCATCAAAATCAACAAGGTTATTCTCAAGTAAGTAGTTTTCGTACTTTTCATATACATCTGCTATCTTACTATATAAATTATCTTGAGCCGAAGCTTTTGCTTCAGGTACAGACATAACAGAATTTTTAAATTTTGATATTTCTGATGCTAAAATAGATGTTGTTGTCTCTTTATCTATCGATTTTAATATTCTTTTTTTATCATCAGCATCAATAATTACAAAGTTGTTTTTTCTATTTAACTTTTCCATATTAAATTTTAGAAAAAGTAATCCAAACTTATGAAAAGTACACAATAAAGGGGGATACGAAACATTATCTATCAAAGAAAATGCCCGTTCTCGCATCTCTGTCGCTGCTTTATTTGTGAATGTTAATGTCAATATTGATGATGGATCAATACCAATAGAAATAAGATATGCAAGTCTTGTAGTGATAGTCTTTGTTTTACCACTACCAGCTCCTG
Source organism: Campylobacterota bacterium (assembly GCA_034660095.1). Lineage (GTDB taxonomy): Bacteria > Campylobacterota > Campylobacteria > Campylobacterales > Arcobacteraceae > JAIOSF01. The sequence goes on from JAYEIM010000247.1 coordinate 4,543, forward strand.
CTAAAATTAACATTGGTCCATCTATATGTTGTGCCGCTATTTTTTGTGAATCATTTAGTGTAGATAACATAATACTTCTTTCATCTAATATATTATAATTATAACATAAATAACTAAAATATACTTTTTTAGATATTTTATATTAGTTTTAGTAATAATTAATATTTATTTATATAAATATATGTTATCATTTTCATTATTAAAACTTAAAAGGCTAATTTATGTTATCAGATTTTACAAAACTAAATACATTTTTAACTGTTGTTAAAGAGAAGTCATTTTCTAAAGCATCAGCAAAATTAGGTATTTCACAACCTGCTGTTACTCAACAAATGAGATTCTTGGAGAACTACTTAGATGCAGCTATTGTAGATAGAAAGAAAAATGGTATTAGACTTACTAAAGAGGGTGAAAAACTTCATATTATTGCTCAAAAAATTGAAAAAGTTATTGCGAATAGTGAAAAAGAGTTATTAAAAATCATAGATAAGGATATCACTTTTGTTTTTGGAGCATCAAATGCAATTGGTAACTATATTTTACCAACTTTTTTAAATGATATAAAACAGAAAATAGATAATGATGTAAGTGTTACTGTTTCAAATAGTTCAGATGCTATTGAAGCATTAAAAGATAAAAAAATTGATATGGCACTTATAGAGTCTCCTATTTTTGAAGATGGTATCATATATAGAGAGTGGATCGAAGATGAAATTGTTATATTTTCAAACCAAAAGCTTCCTAGAAGAGTAAAGGCTGAGGATTTATTATCTTACAAGTGGGTTTGTAGAGATCCTAATAGTCATACAAAAAGATTATTTAAAGAGTCACTAGAGCAGGCAAACTTACCTGATTGTGAAACATTTAATGTTATAAGTGAAGCATCATCACCAACTGCAATTGTACAAACAGTACTTCATAGTTCAAAAGAGGATACACCTACTGCATCAATTGTTTCAACACATGCAATTAATGATTTTGTACAAAATGGTATTTTATTTGAAGCTAGATTACCAGAAATTAAAATGAAAAGAAAATTATATATTGCATATCTTAAAGATAGAAAGCATGATGCATTTATTGAAACTGTTATAAACTATTTAATGACAGTTAAAAAATAAATAGTTTTAACTAAAAATATTAAAAAGGGGTAATTTCTATTACCCCTTTTTTACTGCGTATTACCTAGCATACCCAACTGATCTCATCTCTCTAATCACATTAACTTTTATCTCACCTGGGTATTGAACTTTATCTTCAATCTCTTTTGCAATTTCTGTTGCTAACAAAATAGATTCATCATCATTTACAAGTTTGGCATTTACAATAACTCGTAATTCACGACCAGCATTTATAGCATAAGTATTTAATACACCTTGTTTACTTGTGGCGATCGCTTCAATCTCTTCAACTCTTTTAAGAAAACTTTCTAGCACCTCTCTTCTTGCTCCTGGTCTAGCAGCACTTAAAGCATCAGCAGCACAAACAGCAGCAGACTCTATACTTGTAGCTTCCTCTTGACCATGATGTGAATAAATTGCGTTAATAACCTCTTCTGGTTCACCAAGTTTTTTACATAAATCAGCCCCAATATCTACATGTGAACCTGGCATATCATGTGTAAGTGCTTTTCCAATATCATGCATCAATCCAGCTCGTCTTGCCATAACTGTATCTCCACCTAATTGTGATGCAATAAGTCCAGCTAAATTTGCAACTTCAAGTGTATGAGCTAAAGCATTTTGACCATAACTAGCTCTATATCTTAATCTACCAATTAAATGAACTAAATCTTTATGCATATTAGAGATACCTAAAGATAAAATCGTTTCTTCACCCTCTTTTGTTATATTGTTATCAAATTCATTTTTTACTCTATTATATATCTCTTCAATTTTTGCAGGGTGTATTCGACCATCTTTGAGTAACTCTTCAATAGTTCGCGTTGATATTGCTCGTCTATAAAGATTGAAACTACTTACTGTTATTGTATTTGGGATATCCCCAATAATTATATCAACACCCAAACAAAATTCAAGTGCTTTTATATTTCTCCCCTCTTTTCCGATAATCTTACCCTTAGCTTCCTCATCTGGAAGTGGAATATGATTGATTAGTCGTTCTGCTGCAAATTCACCAGCATATCTAGTAACCGCATGAGATAAGATATTATTTACCTCTTTTATTGATTCATCTTTTGCAAGTTTATATTCTTTTCTAAATATTGATGATATTTCAGCTCTATTTTCATCTTTAACTTGAGAAATCATAAGTTTTTTTGCTTCATTGCGAGTTAATCCGCTTGCATTTTCAAGTATTTTTGTTACTTTTTTAATTTGCTGTTCATAAGTTTTATTTTGAGATTCTAAACCACTTTGAAGAGCTTGAACTTCTGCTTTTTTATTTTCAATTATTAACTTATCTTTTTTAATCTTTAATAATTCATCATCTACAAAACTATCTAATTCTCTTTGTTTCTTTTCTAGATTTTTTCTTTTAGTATGAAATTCTCTATCAAAATCTTGTCTTGCTTTATGTTTCGCATCTTTTAACAATGACTGTGCTTCATGCTCAATAACTTTTGATTTTGCTATTGCTTTTTCTGTATATATTTCAAATTTTGCTCTATTTATTTTATTTGCAATTATAAAACTAATAATAGACACAATTATTGAAATAACAGATATCATAATAATATCTTCCATTTATAAACCTTTATAGTGTAATTATATAATCTGGCTCTATATCATGTTTATTTGTTACTATATTTTTACTTTTACATAAAGATAATTGAGTAAAGATTGTTATTGGTTTTTTTGGCATTGTTTCATAAAACCTATCATACATACCTGCTCCAAAACCAACTCTTCTAAATGTATCATCGATACCAACTATTGGCACAATGATTAAATCTAAATCAATTTTATTATTCTTATATCTTGAAAAATTTGGCTCTTTTATATTAAATTTTTTCTTTTTTAAAGGAAGTCTATACTTTACAGGTACAAATGACTCACCTTTCATATAAGGTACATAAACCTCGATATTTTTATCTTTTCTTAATTTATTTACAATAGGCATCACATCTACTTCTATTTTTAGTGGAATATAAAGTAACACCTTTTTAGGTTTATGTATTTTTATAATATTTATGATTTTAGAACAAATAGTTTTATCTTTTTTTATCTTTGCTATTTTACTAAAAAATTGTAATTTTTTTAAACATAACTTTCTAAAGTCATTTTTTGTTTTTAATGACATCATCTAAGCCTTTTTAGGATAAAATCCAATTTACATTGTAACAGAAGGAACTAAAAATGAAGATTAAAAAAATTGCAATCTTAAGTATTTTGTCAATAGCATTACTTACTGGTTGTGGAGATAAAGAGATAATAGAAGAAAGTGTTATTGTAGAAAAAAAAGAGACAAAGCAACAACTACCAACATTTAATTTGAAAACAACAACAGGTAAATCAGTTAAAATTATAGCTGCACAAGATGGTTGGAAATTTGAAGGATTTGAAAACAAAGTTATTTTACTTAACTTTTTTGGAACATGGTGTCCACCTTGTAAAGCTGAAATTCCCCATTTAAAAAATATTAGATCTAAATTAAAAGATGATTTTGAAATTTTAGCTATAGATGTTGGACCAAGAGGTGGAGGGGAAAATACTCCTGAAGAGTTAGCAGCATTTATAAAAGAGTTTGAAGTACCATACCCAATAACATCTGGTGCAGATAATGGTAAATTATTTGGAGCAGTACGAGAACTTAATCCAAATGGTTCTATCCCATTTATGGTTTTATTTAACAAAAAAGGTCAATATGTTCAATACTATATTGGTATGAAACCTGAAGAGATGCTATTTAAAGATATCAGTTCAACTATTAAGATGAAATAATGTTCGGAATCTTTGGCAAAAAAGATAAAAAACCAGAAGAGGAACTTCCAAAAAAAAGTTTTTTATCTAAAGCTTTAGAAAAAACTGTTTCAAATATAAAATCAATTGTTCCTGTTAAAAAGGAAAAAATTGATTTTGATACAATAGAAGAGATTCTAATTGAAGCAGATATGGAATATGAAATTATAGAAAAAGCTATGGATGGTCTTCCTGAACAAATTACAAGAGATCAGTTAAGACATAGACTTGTCTCTTTATTTGAACATGCTCCAATAATTGATACATCTAATATTCCAAAACCATTTATTGAACTGATAATTGGTGTAAATGGAGCTGGTAAAACAACAACAATTGCAAAACTAGCAAATAGATATAAAAATAATGGTAAAAGTGTTATTTTAGGAGCTGGAGATACATTTAGAGCGGCTGCAATAGAACAGCTTTCTACTTGGGCAGATAAAATAGAAGTTCCAATTATAAAAACAAAACATGGTCATGATCCAAGCGCAGTAGCATACGATACAATAAGTTCTGCTGTATCTAAAAATCTCGACCATGCAATTATAGACACTGCAGGACGACTTCAAACTCAAGTTAATCTTTCAAATGAATTGAAAAAAATTGTAAAGGTTTGTGGAAAAGCAAAAGATGGAGCTCCTCATCAAAAAATTATGATACTTGATGGTACACAAGGAAATACAGCAATTGCTCAAGCTAAAGCATTTAATGAGATGATTGGTATTGATGGAATAATTGTTACTAAACTTGATGGTACTGCAAAAGGTGGAGCATTGTTCTCTATATCAAATCAACTTGAACTTCCAATATTTTTTATAGGAATTGGTGAAAAGCAAGATGACCTTATAGAGTTTAGTCCTGATCAATTTGTTGACAGTTTACTTGATGAGATCTATACATAATATGGAAGAAAATCTAGAAAATTGTAGAAACTGTAAACATGAAATTAAAAAAAGTATTAGAAGATGTCCTTATTGTGGAATCTTAAATCCAACAGTAAAAATACCTGAGATTTTAAAAACAATATTTATTGTTCTATTTGTTATGAGTATTTTTACATATTTTACTAGATAACCAATTTAACTAATATGAAACTATATATAGATGGTGATGCTTTACCGAATCTACTAAAACCAATACTTCTAAGAGCTATAGAGAAACAAAATATAGAAACATATGTAGTATCAAACAAAAAAATATCAATAGGTAAATCACCAAATATCCACTATATTATAGTTGAAGCTGGTGCAGATGAAGCTGATAATAGAATTATAGAGTTAATTAAACCAAAAGACTTAGTTATAACAGCCGATATACCACTAGCTGATAGAACAATAACAAATCATGCTCATGCTATAGATCACAGAGGGGAACTTTACACTACAGAAAATATAAAACAATATCTTGCAATAAGAGATTTAATGCAAAGCATACGTGATAGTGGTGAAACAACAAAAGGACCAGCACCTTTTAGTCAAAAAGATACACAAAACTTTGCAAATTCTTTTAACAAATTTTTGCAAAGTGTAAAATAAACTACCTTATTTAAAAATAAGAATTAGTGTATTAAAAAGTATTAAAAATTAATTTATGAAACAATTTTCTATTTATAATAGTTAATAAAT
>JAYEIM010000248.1:0-2005 GCA_034660095.1 Campylobacterota bacterium
AAATGAAGAAAATCTTATTCAATTAAATAATTATGTTGAATCAAAACAACAATATGAATTTATGAAACTTGATACAAGTAAATATATTCCATTAGAACAAATCAATAATGATGACACTAAAATAATTAAAGATTTATTATCTATTGAAGAATTTTTATATTCTGATATTTCACTAGAAACCTTAGATAATATATATAAATTAAATGAAGACATATTGACTATAGTATCACTATTTGAAAGTGATATAAAAGACTTATCTGAATATACAGATATTTCTGAAATTAGTAAAGTTTCTGAAATTAAAAATATACATGTAGGACTAGCACTTTTAAGTGAAATTGATAAAGAGTTATACGTAAATTGTACCCTAGATACAGGAACAATTAAATATATTGAAATTGCAAGAAAAGGAAACAAGGAAACATTAAATATTAAAAGTTTACTTACAAGTATTGAAAGTATTTTTATAGCAGAAGAAATTTACTTACATGAAATAATATATTTTGAAAATTTAAAATTAAATTTAATTGATAAAAAAGATTCATTTTTTAAAATATTTTCTACATCATTTAAAAAAGCTAAAAATGAATATATAAGCCTATTGGTAGGGGAAGCCGAAGAAGATATAAATATTTGGTTAGAACAATTAGATGGTCTTATAAATTATTTAAATATTAAAAAAGAATATGAAAACAACATAGAATATCAAGATACATTTAAAAATTTATTTAAAGGTCTATCTACCAATTGGAATGAAATTATTAAATTACATAATTGGGGAGAAAAAGTAAGAAGTAAAATAAGACTCAAATCGTATATCGATATTATATTAAAAGGTGAGGAGCAAATATATTTATCTTTAACATCATATTTAAGCTCATTTACAAAAAATTTACAAGATTTTGATGAATTAATTATATCCTTGGAAGTCAAATATAAAGCATCCTTTAGAAGAAAGTTATACCGTCATGTAGTTGACATTGATTTTATTGATTTAAAAAATATTCTTGATGATATCAATGAAAAAACTCTTGAATATATTCCATTTATAAAAAAAATAAATATAAATGAAAAAATAGAAATAGAACAAATTACTTGTTTTATTAAAGAATATAATGATTCTAAAAATACTTTTGAAAAATATAAAAATATTATTGAAATAATTTCGACTAAATATCTTGATAATAAGTTGGATATAGATATGAATAAATTCTTATCTGATATAATAAAGATTCTTGAAAAGCAAAATTTAAAAATCTCAAATATCTCTTTACAACTATCAGAAGAAAGAAAATTAGATAGCCAAATATTAGAATTAGGATCAAAATTAAAAGAATTGATTTTAAATATAATACAAATAACAAAAAAACAAACTTTAGATATATCAAAAGTTTCACAACAGTTATCATTAGAAAAAGAACTAGATGAAAAAATTCTATTGATTGATGATGAAACAAAAGAACTTGCAATTAGAGTATTAAAAATATTAGAAATACAAGAGTTGTCATCTACTCAAATTTCTTTAAAATTAAAATCTGAAAATATACTTGACAAACAAATATTGGAGTTAGGACCAGACTTAAAAGAATTAGTTTTAAATATAATACAAATAACAAGAAAGCAAACTTTAGATATATCAAAAGTATCTGCATTATTAAAAGAAGAAAATAATTTAAATTTAAAATTAAATAATATGATTAATTATATTGAAAATACTGCTAAATATAAAGTAGCCAAAACAAATAATGAAATTGTAGATTTAACAAAACATATTAGTATAATAAATTCAATTAATAAAACTAATATTAATAATGATTTAAAAGAGTTGCTATTAGAACAATTTTCAATAACATATGAAATATTAAAAAATATTTCTATTGAATATCTTTTAACTATTGAAATAAATAATAACTTATCTAAATATGGTACTTTTAAAGAAAATAAATTTTATGGGAAAGATACTATAAAATATTTAGATTTAATAAATAAGTTAAATCTATTAGAA
>JAYEIM010000249.1:0-2005 GCA_034660095.1 Campylobacterota bacterium
TCTCGTAAAATAATCATAGCAATTGCTCTTAATCTTTTCATAGCTCCAAGTGCAGTTTTTATCTTCTTGGGGTGTTTAAAAAATCTTAATTGTATTCTAAGTTGCTTAATCTCTTTTATGAAACTTCGTCTTAATTTAATATTTTCATATTTAGCTATTTTTAAAAGTTTAGCAATTATTTTAATAGCTAATTTTCCATCAGTTGGAAATGTCATATTACTCTCTTGCACTGTACTATCAACAATTACTTCTGATTCTTTCGCATCGTTTCCATGCATATCTACACTTAATTTAAAAATAAATTCCAATCCATCTTTACCTATTCTATTTCTAAATACCACTAATTCAGTAGAGTGGCAAGGTAAGGCTGGTGTATACTCTGTAAGTCCACAAAAATATTGATAATATGGATTTCTCTTAAATTGTAATACAATATTTTCATCAGATAAGTTTTCTAATTGTTTTAGTAGCAACAACCCAACCATTAATCTTATTGGTTTATTGGGACGACCAACTTTATCATTTTTATAATATTTTTTAAATTGAGATTCTACTTTCGACCAAGGGAAATTATCTGCTAAAACAATTAAAGGATCTTTGGAATCTAACATATCCATAAAAGAACCACTGAAGAGATTTTTTGTCATTGTTTCGACCACTTTTTTAGTTGATTTTACGATTCTATCGTATTTGTACTATGTTTTATATGTTGAAATTATATCTAAAAAGTGGTATTAAAGCCCTTAAAATAAGGGTTTGTTTGGTTTTTCAGGATTGACTATATAAAGTATAACACTTCGCAACTATTTGTAGAGGATACTTTTATAAGTAACCAAATATATTCATCGTTAGAAGATTTTATGTTGGATATTACAAATGGGAATATCACTTATGGACTATTAAGAGATATCAATAAAACAAAATTACTTGTATTAGATCCATCGGAAATATCAGATAGCAACGGAACACTTATAGAATTAGATCAAAATGGAACACAAATAAGTTCCAATGCAGGTTCATGGGGTAAACTAACAGTAGATAGTTATCCTACTTTAATTTTAAACCCCACAAATAGTAGTTATAGACAAGAAACAGTTTTTGTATTAGATGGTTCAAATATAAAATTTGCACAATACCAAGCAGCAGGTGAGATCTATAGTCATGTGCTTTTAAATAAAGATGCTAAAAATGAACTATATCACTCATTGTCACCAAATCCAAAAATTGAGGCACAATTAAATAATGGATATACATATCTTTCACTGCCATCATCAAATCTATTATGTGATGAAGATGTACAACTTATTTATACAAATTGTGATAAAAACAATACTTTAGAATCGGTATTTGGTGTAAATAGCAATATAAGTTTAGTTCTAAAATATGGACGAGATTGGTTGTATTGGAATAATGATGCTAATGCAAATCCAGCATATACAATATCTAAGTATTCAACACTTAATCCACTTGATGGTGTGTTGGTAAAATCTTCTGCACAAACAAGTGTATTGCTCCCATTTGATGAAGATAGCTTAATAGTTAATGATTATAGAAATCTATTTTTAGAAGGTTGGATACTTGTATCAAATAACGAGGTACAAACTGTTGCACAGGTTTCAAGTGCGTTACAAGCACAAGGTAAATCTTTAGTGTATATTTTATTATTAAGAGATGATGTGTGGCATATTTATGCACCAACAAATGATTCAGCAGTTGATAGTGCGATACCTAGGTTAAACACTATCAACAGATATGAGAGTTATTGGGTTTATTTTAATTAATAATACATCTTCGTATTTATTCTTAAATAAATAATTATTTATCTTCCCCAGATGTTTTATCACCATTGTAAGTTATAATTCCATGAGTATAGTTAGAAACTTGTTTCCAACCCATATCAAGCATAACTCGTTGACAATAAGCACTTCTACTACCTGTAAGACAATATAAAATTGTAGCTTTCTCTTTTTGATCTTCAACTTGATCTAGTTGGTTATAAAATGAT
>JAYEIM010000250.1:0-2002 GCA_034660095.1 Campylobacterota bacterium
TATCATCAAATGCTCTTAGACTTAAATATCTAGGTTCTCTTGTTATTACAAAAGTATATATACCTTTTTTATTGTTTACTTCTTCATCTTGTATTAGTGTTTGTATTTCTTTTTCTATTGTATTTGCATCAAAAAGTTCATCTTTATATTTGTTATATAGTTTTCCCCAGTCAATACCTTTCATTTCTTTTCTGTATTTTGGAAATAGTGTTTTTATCCATGTAATAACACTATTGAAATATAGCCATAGTTCATTACAGTTTTTATTGTATTGGTTATCTGCCATATAATCTTCTATTTTATTATTATTTATCCATTTAATTGCTGTTTCTAAATAATCTTGTCTTATTGGTGTTCCTGTAAGATATTTATTTGCTATGTTATATGCTGCGCAATCTTTTTTACTAAAATGTCTTTTTGCTTCTGTTAACCATGGTCCTGTATATACAGCATTTCTTAGTTCTTGGGGTTCAAGTTTTTCTCCGGCTATATTTATCGTTTTAAACCAGTCTAGCTTTTCTGAATCTGTTCCATTGCAAAAATAAACCATTAGTTTATAGTTCAATATTTGTTCTATTTCATCATCTTGTAAACTATGGAAGTATTTTGCATTGATAGAAAAATTCCCACTTACATATTCACATATACTTATTGTTCTTTGTTGTCCATCTAATACTTCATAAGTATCTTCTGTATCACTTTCAACCCAATACATAACATTTAAGGGAAAGTTTTTTCTTACTGTATTTATCACTTCATTTCTTTGCTCTTCTTTATATACAAATTCTCTTTGATACTTTGGTCTAATATTTAGTCTTCCGTTATATCCTGTAACTCCATCATCATCATTCATATATTTTTCTACTATATCTCTTATTGGTATTTCTTTTAGTGTAATATTCATGCTATAACCTTTTATTTTTTAATAGTATTCTTGCATATATTTTAGCTCCATTTACATAAGGGTATCCATAGTTAAATTCATTTACTTTAGTTGTTACCATTTGTCCTATAAGTTCAAATTGTTCTGGATTATATTTATCCATAAATGTAATAGGAACACCCATTACCCCATCATAATCTATTGGTATATCTTTTGTTTTATTAACATTTATTGCATCATAATTATCATATTTTGGATATTCTTCTTCATTATATGTTTTGTATAATATTAAATCCTCATGTCTTTTCTTTATTTCTAAATTTGTAAACCAATGAACTCCTGATACTCTTATCATTCCTTCTTTTTTATCTGAAGCTGTTGCATAGTTTTCATAGTGTTTATTGATAAAGTGTCCTGCACTTCCCTTGAATCCATATCCTAGCCATATTTTATTTTCTTTAATTAATTTAAATATTTCCATATAAGATATTGCATTTTGGTGTCCTATAACTACAAAGTCTTTATTGTATTCTATTAATTGAGCAATATATTCTCTAAATAAACTAAATGGTGGATTTGTTACTACAATATCACTATCTTTTAGTATTTCTATTGATTCATCACTTCTAAAGTCTCCATTCTCTCTTAGTGGTGTTTTAACTGCATCATCTAAATCTATTCTTCCATCATTGTTTATATCTGTTGTTATTTCTAGTTTATAAGATGTTCCATTTTGAACATAGTGTGTAGTAGTTAGTTTCTTTAATCCTAGGTGTTTAAAGTTTAATGCAAAGTATGTAAAAAAATTACTCTCTTTTGGGTCATCACAGTTACAGAATATTTTCTTTCCTTTAAAATGTTCCTTATAATGAGATAATTCCCTTTCTATATCAACTAGTTGAGTATAGAATTCATCTTTTTTTGCTTTACTTGCACTATTTAAACCTTTATTCGAACCTTTATTTTCTTCATTAGCCATTTTATTTTTTTCCTTTTATTACTTAGTGATTATACTTTAATAATCTTTTATGTTTTATGATATGTATTCTGATTATTCTGAACTCTGAAAGTTCTGAAGTTCTTCTCTATAAGGTAATATCATTTCTTCATAGTCCCATA
>JAYEIM010000251.1:0-10016 GCA_034660095.1 Campylobacterota bacterium
TCTTCAAATTTTATCCTTAATCCCAACACATAAATAATCCACCATCAATCATATCGCTACCACACTTCGGGCATTTACCATCCCATTTAATAACATTTTTACTACCACATTCATCACAGATTGGAGGCACTGAAGTGATTTCGTTGTTAAATTCAGAATAATGCTCAATAATACTATCACCAACAAAGTTACAATCATTACATTTTATAGCCAATACTTTTGTACTCATCCCCACAGTATTTGTTAACGATGCACTAACAAACAGATCACACTTTTTGCATTTATAACTATTACTACTTCCCATTTTTGTACCTTTTCATTTTATTTATAAAATAGTATCATTACGACTAGACATCATTATGTCCACTTTAAAAACTTTTGAACCTCTTCTTTTATCTTTTCATTTAAGCCTGATGGCTTCAAGACTTTAATATTTGGTAACCAATATTTAACGATAGGTATTATCTCTTTTTCATTTGTAATATCTAAAGTTATTATCATATTTTCATCTTTATCAAACTCTTTTAATCTTTGTGATGAAGATATAGGTTTTCTCATAAAATATTTACTAATTGATTTATCAATTAAAAGTTCAACTTCAAAACCATCAGTTTCATCAAACCATATATTTATAGCATTTGAGATTAACTCTTCTATTTTCTTAGACTTTCTAAATTTATCTTCAAGTATCTCTACATTAAAAACATTTTGAAGATAATATCTCCGTAAGTTTCCTTTTCTTTTAGCTATAAGATACCAAAATCCTTCAAAGTTTACTATTTTATATGGATTTATGACTGTTTCATAACTGTAGTCATCTACGGTATATACTATCTCTATTTTATGATTTGAATTGATAGCTTTTTCTATTTGTGAATATTCTTGAAGTTTATTTGATATATCTTCGAGTTCTATTTTTGTATAAATTGGGGAGTTTATATTGTCATCAATTCGTGACAATAATTTATCTGCTCTTTTTGAAAAGGACTTATCAAAACTTTTACTAGCTTGAGATAATAACTTCAAAGTTATATCATCTTCAATAGATAAGTTCTCTTTAAATTCAAACTCTTTTTCAAGTTGCCATAACTTTTTATCTTGAAATATCGGAAATATCAAAACTAATTTTGAAAAATCTCTTTGAATAGTTTTTGTACTTACTTGAAACTCTTCTGCTAACTCTATATTAGAGAGTTTTGCACCACCATAAAGCTTGGCTATAATTTGGGTATATCTAAACAGTGCCTTATCGTAGTTATGTTTATACTGCATTTTTTATTATAACCTTATATTTATATCTAAACTAAGCAATAAGAAAAACATATCCTTGAAAGTTTCGTATTAAATTTTAGCTAAATGTAGTTTTAATGTTCATTTGTACACACAACTATTTATAACTACCAATAATTATACAGATATCAACCTTTAACTTGCTAAATGGTACAAAAGTATGGCAAATTGACATGTTTTCGTTGATATCTTACATCTTTTGGTAGGATATCATATAAAATAAGATACAAAAGGTACAAATTATGGAAAAAGATAAAAAAACCACTAGATATTGTTATTGATAAGATTAGAGTAAAACACTACAGTATAAAAACTAAACAAACAAGACATACATTTGCAAGTATGATGTTAAATAATAATGAAGATTTACTTTGAGTAGCTTCAATGTTAGGTCATAAAACTGCTAGTATAACTTTAAATAAATACTCAAAGTTTATTAGAAACAAATATATTAAAAGAGCCACATTTTTAAATGATTGGCACAAAACTGACACAGTGGTTACTTAGATACGATAAATAAAGTATTTAATATTAACTGAAAGTTAAACTTTTACCGCAAAATTCTTATTAAACTACAACAAAAGAAAACTACTGTAAACTTACTTACAAATACAATATACCTAAGGGGAAATTAGATGTTAGATTTAGCAATTATTGGTGGGGGTCCTGCTGGACTTACTGCTGGACTTTATGCTACGCGTGGTGGATTACAAAATGTTACAATGTTTGAAAAAGGGATGCCTGGTGGTCAAATAACTCAAAGTAGTGAGATAGAAAACTATCCTGGACAACTAGATGTTGTAACAGGAATGGAGCTTATGGATAAATGGCCAGAACAATGTAAAAAATTTGGTTTAAAACATGAGATGAATGAAGTTACAAATCTTACAAAAAAAGATGATATTTTTACATTGACACTTATAGATAAATCTACAATAGAGGCAAAATCTGTTTTAATAGCAACTGGAAGTGTTCCAAAACCTTGTGGAGTTAAAGGTGAAACTGAATTTTTTGGTAGAGGAGTAAGTACTTGTGCTACTTGTGATGGTTTTTTCTACAAAGGGAAAGATGTGGTAGTGATTGGTGGTGGTGATACTGCTATTGAAGAGGCGATCTTTTTAGCAAATATTTGCAAAACAGTTTATATTGTTCATAGAAGAGATGAGTTTAGAGCATCTCCACATGAAGTTGAAAAGATGAATAAACTAGATAATATTGTACAAGTTTTAAATCATACTACCCAAGAGATTATTGGTGATAATATGGGGGTAACTGGAGTAATTGTAAAATCTAAAGATACAGGTGAAGTACAAACTCTTGATGCATTAGGTGCTTTTATATTTGTAGGGCGAGATGTGTTAAATCAAACTTTAATACAAGAAGATGGTAGTTTTATATGTGATACAAATGATTCTGGTGAAGTTATTGTTGATCTTAATATGAAAACATCACTAGATGGTCTTTTTGCTGCTGGTGATATTCGTATCAATGCACCAAAACAAGTTGTTTGTGCTGCAGGTGATGGAGCTACTGCAGGTATTGGAGCTATCGCTTACTTGCAATAGTCTTTATGGTGTGTTGCTAATAATTTTTCATTAGTCAATACGCCAATAAAATATTTTATTTTCATATCCAGCTGCAAACAGCCCTTTTTCATCATAAAATTTCAATGTTGTTGGAATTGCATACAATCTTAGTAATTTATCTTTTTTATCACCTGTTTCCACATCAAAAAGTTGCAAAGTACTATGTTCATCACATGAATAAACACCTATTTTCCCACTTGGTGTTAATCCAACACTATAAACTAAAAACTCACTTTTTATAAAATATGGCTTACCATTTTTTGGATAAACTCCAACTTTTCTATCTTCTCCACCTGTTATTATGTTACCATTTCGATATGATAACTGATAAACTTTATCAAGATTTAAAACAGGAAGTTTTTTAATTATTTGACCAGTTTTAACATCACTTACAATAACTCTTCCACTTTCACTAGCTGTCACCATTGTTTTTTTATCTTCACTTAATTCTAAGTCTGAAAATGAGCTTTGTTCTAAATGACTTGTATATGAATTGTAACTATCACTAGCAGTATATAGCATCATCTCATAACTAAAGTACCAAAAAGAAATTTATCATCGGTAATAAATCTAACCTCTTTGATTGGCATTTTATCTGTAGTTTTTATAATATGTTTTAACTCTTTTCCATCATGCAGCCAAACATTTCTAAATGGTCCTTTTGCATTGCTTACAATTAGTGTTTTACCATCTCTTCTATCAACACTCAATATTCTTGAATTTTGCCATACCTGTTTTGTAGTATAAATTGGGTCTATAAATATCTCGTCAACTAACTCTTTAGTGGTCAAATCAAAAACTTCTACAGAACCTTCATCATTTGCTACATATAACTTTGCATTATCAAATACAAAATCATTTACAAAACCTTTTGATTTTAATATAAAAGTTGGTTCTATATCTTTTGCATTTAAGTTCAATAAAAGTAACAATATTATCACAAATGATTTATAAATAAAATTCAATAATTTCCTTTTTAGTATAATTAAAAAAGGGTCAAGAAATATTTTCTCAACCCTTTTATTTTGTAGTATTTAGATTATATATTAATACAATCCGTAATGTGTACCATCTTTCATTTTATATAATACTCTAAAATTATCATCCATATCATAGAAAACTTTAAATGCACCACCATCAGCTTTTAAATCAGATAATGCTTCTTCAATTGAAACTGGCTTATATGAATCTAGTCTCATTGGTACTATCTCATTGTCAAGTTTTTCTAACTCTTTTGCAACACTATCTTCCTCATCAGATATAGCAATTTCTGTTAGTTTTGTAGCATCATGTGCTTTTATCTTATCTGCATGTCTTCTTAAAATTTTACTTACTCTATCTGTTGCAATATCAATTGCATTATGAAGATCTTTATCTTTTTGTTTTACTACTACTGTATCAATATTTGCTATATTTAATACATATTCAAATGTTATTACATTTTTACCATGTTTTTGCTCTTGTGATATGATTGCATTAACAGAAATGATATCTAAATTATATTTACCAAACGATCCTATTGTACTTTCAATATGCCCTTTTAACTCATCAGTTAAAGTTACATGTCTTCCTACTATACTTGTATTCATTGCGTACTCCTTATATTAAAGTGGATAATATAATTTATCCATCTTCTAGTACAAATTTTATCATATAAAACATAAAATAATATTAAATTTTCTATAATATAATTTGAATTATTAACTTAAAGTTTAAATTATAAAAGTTATAGTAAAATATTATAAATTATACAATAGGTAAGGAAAAAAATGAAAAATATTATAATACTACTAATATTATGCAGTTCACTTGTGATTGCTTCTAGCAATGAATCAGATAGTGAAAAAAAGATTAGAGTTGAAAAACAGATAAAAGAAGAGATCGAAAAAGAGAAAAAATATGCAAATGAGCAAAAGTTTTATAGAAAAGATAACTATGATTTTAAAAGATCTGAAGTAAATCAAGAATCTTTATCTACAATACCTGAAATAGAAATAGATGATTTAGATATGAATTCTGTTTACGATTAAAAAACAACTATTTACATTAAGTGATATTATAAATAATAATGTTACAATAAAATAAAAACTAACGGTAGTAGCATGGAAATATTAAATAATAAAACTTTAAAACAAAAAATTACTTTATTAATTATTTTTATCTTATTTATTATATCTCTTTTTACAAACTCTATAATCAACATAATTAGTAATATAGAAAACTCAATTGATAGATACAAAAACAAAGCGGTTGCTAGTAAAATTATCATTTTGTCAATAGAAAAAGATATGAACTATATAAGTAGATGTTCTAGAGATATAATGCTGGGAAATGATTATTTAGACAACCATAATAAAATAAATAAACGAATTAAACTAATAGATAGTAATTTTACTTTACTTGAAAAAACTTTAGTCGATACAAAACAAAACACCAAAAGAATAGATATCATAAAAAATGCAAAATATAATACAATGAAATTTATAAATGGCGTTAATTCACAAATGCGACCACTTAAAAATAGTACAATAGAACAAAAACATAATGCATATCAAAAATATAAAAAAGATTTAACACCGCTTGCCATAAAAAGTAGGCAATACTTTTCCAAAATTATAAAAGTACAAGACAACTCTTTTATAAGAATATCTTCTAATTTAACTAAAAATATTGTTGACCAAAAAAGTTTAGTTCTTACAAGTTCAATTGTTATATCGATACTTATCATAATTATGATTTTATTTGTGTATTTAAATCTTAAAAAACAGCTAAAAACAAATAAAGAACTAGATAAATTATATGCCTTACTGAGCAAATATGTAATTTATTCTAAAACAGATTTAAAAGGTAAAATAACAGAAGTAAGTGATGCTTTTTGTGATATTGCCCAATATAAGAGAGAGGAATTAATTGGCAAACCTCATAATATAGTTAGACATAAAGATATGCCAAAAACCGCTTTTAAAAATATGTGGGACACTATACAGTCTGGTAAAGTTTGGACAGGTGAAGTAAAAAATTTAAAAAAAGATGGTGGATATTATTGGGTAGATGCAAATATATCTCCAGAGTATGATGAAAATAATAATATACAAGGCTATGTAGCAATAAGACATGATACAACTGCGAAAAAAGATTTTGAAGAGCAACATCAACAATTATTACAAGCAGAAAAGATGGCAAGTATGGGTGAGATGATAGGAAATATTGCACACCAATGGAGACAACCACTATCTGTAATATCTACAGGTGTTTCAGGTATGCAAGTTCAGAAAGAATATGGTTTATTAACTGACGAAATTTTCAATACCACTTGTAACGCTATAGAACAAAATACCCAGTACCTTTCTAAAACTATAGATGACTTTAAAAACTTTATAAAAGGGGATAGGATAAAAAAAGTATTTAATTTATCTGAAAATATTCATAGTTTTTTAAATTTAATTGAGGGTACAACTAAAAATATTGATGTAAAAATTGTATTGGAGTTAGAAGAAGATATTGAAATAGATGGATATCAAAATGAACTTCAACAATGTTTTATAAATATATTCAATAACTCTAAAGATGCATTAGTAGATAAAAATATTGAAAATAAACTTATATTTATATCTACTAAAATAAAAGATGACAAAGTGATAATAAATATTAAAGACAATGCAACTGGAATACCTGAAGATATATTACCAAAAATATTTGAACCATACTTTACAACCAAACATCAATCTCAAGGCACTGGGCTAGGACTTCATATGATATATACACTTATAACTGAAGGAATGAAAGGCTCTGTTAAGGCAAATAACATATCTTTTAAATATGAAAATATAAACTATACTGGTGCGGAATTTACGATCACATTACCAAATAAATAAAATATATTAAAGGGTTTAAGTAATGCAAAAAATATTTATATTATTATTGGCACCACTATTTCTATATTCAAAACTTATATCAATTAACTCAGATATTAATGTAGAGATAATTAATGATAGAATTAGTAGTGATGAAGCAAAGAGAGTTATAGAATACTCTAAAATAAAATATAAACAAAACAAAGTACAATCGTCAAAAGAGGCAGTAAAAGCACTACTATTAGTAAATCAGTACAATGACAATCAAAAACTTTTAAGTGAAATCTATTTACTATTATCTAAAAACTATTATAATCAACGCTATTATAAATATGATCAAAAAGAACTATACAGTCAAAATAAGAATTTATTTAACGCAATAGAGTGGTCAAAAAGTGCAATAGATAAATATTTTTATTTTCAACTAAATAAAGATCGCCAATATCACAAAAACTTGATTGATATATTTCAAAAAGAGACTCAACTAATAGAACAAAAATTCAATACTCTACATAATGACAAAGTATTTAAGGGACTTATTGAAACACCCTATTTTCAATCATATTACTATTTAGTAACTAAACTTAAAGAGATAGATTTCAATAAAAAAGAGTTAAAACAAATTAACTCAATCTACTCTAGGTTTTTAAAATTAGTAAATAAAAATAGAATTACAACAGTAAAAGAGACAAGTTTTTCTAACTTCTCAAATATGTTTCAATACTTTTTATTTGATAATAATAGATTTGAAACAATAAATAGAGAAAAAGCATACTTAATTGATATTTTTATATCAGATTTTTTATCTAAAGGTTACTATTCTAAATTTAATTATTTTAAGAATGTAATGTACAAAAATAATGAAAATAAGTTTGTCAATCACTACACAACACCATTTAAAAGTGAGAAAATAAAAGATGGATACAATACTAAAATAGAAGATTTGGATATAACTTTCATATATTTAAAAAATAATTGTAAATATGACTATATCTTTAGAAAAGCAACTATAAAAACTAAGAAGATTAATCGTGGTAAATATATTAGATTGTTTACCAATGTAAACTGTCCATCTATAGAAATTGATGTTAAATTTAATTATAAAACAATATTACATAACACTAAATCAAAAATATTAAAAGATGTTAATTTTAATGATTTATTTAAAGATTTTAAATTTAAAAAACCTAAAGAGAAAAATGATCTATTTAAAACTTATATAGAATCATAAAAAGTTTAGACATAAAAAAAGCCCCTAACCAAGGAGCTGATTTTCTTTGTATGAGACTAGGTTACCAGATCAATCTCTTATCCTTTAATAATTGCTAAGTATCACCTTACCCTTTTTCTAGTAGTAGTTTCATCCTCTTCTATTTTTTGAAGAATTGTTGGATTTAATAAGTTTTCCAGTTCATTAAGACGATTAAATGTTCTTACAATTTTTATAAAATTTAAAAAAGATATTTTACCTGTTTGTTCAAAATTAGAATATGTAGTTACGGAGCTTAAATTTGCAAACTTACTAAATTCACTTTGTTTTAAATTTATAGATATTCTTAGTTTCTTTGATCTGTGGGCTACAACCAATGCTATCTCTTCATTGGTTAGTGTCCCAAATTTACTATTTATATTCAACTCTTTTTTTGATTGTTTTTTAATTTTATTTTTTGATTGTTTTAGTTTTTCCAATAAATTATTATTCATTTAATTCACCTTTTAAATCTCTAGTTTTAATAGACTCAAATATCTGTTTTTGTTTTATATTTGATATATTATACTCCTTTAAAAGTTCCATAAAATATGTATCCCTTATTTCTTTCATTTTATTTAAAGAGTTAGCTACAAAATCTAAATCTATTGAAAATTCAGAAGCCAATTTTACTATATCATCTATCCCTATTTTAGATAATTCTTTCCCATACAACGATAACTGATGCTCTACAGTTTGTCTCTCACCCTTAGCAAATGTTATATCATAAGCAGGTGTCGCTTTCCATTTAAAAGTTTCATCACACATAAAAGAAAAATTTCTAGCATGATCATCTTGATTTACAAACATATAATTAAATATCATTTGTAAAAATAATTGTTTTATACTTGATAAGGCACCTAATTTTACAGAAGTTCTTAATAGATCTTCATATCCTAAAATTCTAGGTATATTATAATCTATATGTAATAGTCCTGCTAATGAATGCACATGATACCTCTTTCCACAATTATCTCTATCAAATCTTTTTGTAACAAAATGATATTTATCATCTGATTGCAACAAATAGCAATCCATCATATCAATACCAACTTTTTTTGCTAATAAGTGATATACATACTCAATTTTGGAATATGTAGATTTATCTTCATCACCAAAAGCAGTATCATCATATTTTATAATTGCATGTATAAAACCATCATCAAGTTTTTTATCTCTATCTCCTAGATAAACAATTTGTGTATTTAAATTTATTGTGGTAACTGCTTTACTTCTAGCACCTCCTACAAATGAGTGAGCAGAAATTAAAAACGCACTTTGTAATGTATGATAATCAGTAGTTTTTTTAAGCTCTTTTGATTTTTCAAACATATCTTTTAATTTTATTGTTATTTCTGTATCACTATGATCATCAATACAAGGCTGAAATCTTAATGCTCCAAGCCCTTTATTTCCAATAAATATTAATTTATCACTTACTGTAGGAATTTTACTTTTATTTTGCAGGAAGAAATTAGTAAGTATCTCATTTCCAAAATTACCTGGCAAAGAATCACTTATAAAACCTGCCACCCGTTCTATAAATATTAATTTTGTAGTTTCTATTTCAGATATATCTTTATTTATTAGTAAAGGACTTGCCTGATGACACAAATTATTAATTTGTTTTAAATATACTCGGTCACCATCTTGATACATTTGTCCTATATGTTTATCAAATAAATACAAATCTATTTTTTGTTTCATTTTTATTCCTAATTACTATATATTTGTAATTATAGCATAAATGTATAGTTAATTACAAATATGTAAATATAAAGTAATAAGCTTTTAAATTACTAAAACTTTTAATGTTCTAAAATTGACAATCTTAACTACAAAAAAAGGCATAAAAAAAGCCCCTAACCAAGGAGCTAATTTTATATTTGTAACTAATAAATCACATGTTAATGGTGCGGATGAAAGGACTTGAACCTTCACGCCGCGAAGCACCAGATCCTAAGTCTGGCGTGTATACCAATTTCACCACATCCGCATAAAATGTGATTTGTTAGTTACAATTAATGGTACTCCCTA
>JAYEIM010000252.1:0-10012 GCA_034660095.1 Campylobacterota bacterium
CTCTTTTGATATTTTACTAGAGTTTGAAAGTATTTCTTGTAAACTGAAACTTGGAAGTTTGATACCTTTTTGTATCTCAAAATACTCTTTAAAAGACAGAGTCTTCATCTTATGTATCACAACTCTTCTACTTAAATCATATTTTTCATATAATATATTTACCATAGAGGAACCACTTATTCTTATAGTCAGATCAGGAAAACTATCATAGATATTTTTTATCTCTTGTGCCCAATTTTTATACTTATGCACTTCATCTATGGCTACTACTCTACCACCTAAAGAGTAAAACTCATCAACGATATCATAAAGCTTTGAGTTTGTGAACTCTATATCATCGCCGGTTAGGTATAAGGTATCTATATCTAAAGATTTTAAATATTGAAGAATAACTGTTGTTTTACCAATACCCCTAGAACCAACTAATGCTACAAGCCTATCTTTTGAGTTTAATATATCAAAATATTTATCCCTGATATAGTCATTTTGAGTTTTATTAAGAATTATCTCTTGTTTTCTAGTGAAATATTCTATGTTCATACTATTTCCTTAATTACTTTTTATGATTATAGCATAATATCATAAAATATATTTTATGATATTTAGACTTATTATGAAATAGCACCTAGCATAGTAAATAATAATCTAATTCTAAAACCTAAGTTTTCAACCAAAATAATTTGGTAGAATTATTACCCCACTATCAAAATATTAAATAAAGGTTTTTAAGTGAAGTTGCAAGAATATCTAAACAATACATTAAATAGTGAGTTTAGCAGATATAGTAAAATAATATTAATGTTAATATATGCCATTATAATGTTTGGTAGTATTTTAAATGAAATTAATATATTTGTATTTATATTACTATTTGCAATAGCTCCATTATCAATATATTATTTTACTAAAAAAATATTTCCATAAGATAAAAAATGAAAGAAAAATTCAATTATATATATGACAATTACGGAAATCATATAATATGGGCTTTATTAGCACTTCAAGCAATAATTGTATCCATAGTATCATATAACTATAGCTAAATATAAAGCATATATATGTACTTTGGTCATTTCTCTCATTAATCTATTTAAGAACCTTACTTAAAAATTTTTGAGTTTTTTCTTTTTGTGGATTTCCTATAACTTGATCTGGAGGACCAAGTTCCTCTATAATTCCTTCATGAAAGAATGCCACCCTGTTAGATACTTCTTTTGCAAATGATATCTCATGAGTCACAGTAATCATAGTCATCCCATCATCTCGCAAAAGTCTTAATGTATCCAAAACTTCCCCAACAAGCTCAGGGTCAAGAGCAGAGGTAACTTCATCAAAAAGCATATACTCAGGTTTCATAGCCAAAGCTCTAGCAATTGCAAGTCGCTGTTGTTGACCACCTGACATTCTAGTTGGATATTGGTCAAACTTATCACCAAGACCTACATGCTCTAACTCTTTTTTAGCTACTTCCATAGCTTCTGCTTTAGACATTTTTAAAACCACTTGAGGTGCAAGTGCTGCATTTTCTAAAACAGTAAGATGAGGAAAAGAGTTCCATTGCTGAAATACCATTCCTAACTTTTGTCTCAAAAGGTCTTGATTTGTCTCTTTTGCATGTACATCTGTCCCATCAACAATTATTTTACCTTGTTGAATTTTTTCAATAGCATTTATACAATATAATAATGTTGACTTTCCACTTCCTGAAGCTCCTATTATACTTATCACTTCACCTTTTTGTACCTCTAGATCAATACCTTTTAAAACTTCTAAATCTCCAAAAGATTTATGTACCCCTTGTATTTGTATCATGCTACCATCCTCTTATTTTGTCCGCTACTAATAAATTTGTTAAGATGTAAAATCTTAACAAATTTATCTCCGCGAGGCAAAGCAAGTTTGCCTTTTATTGTATTAGTATCTATCATATTGCCATCCGTTTCTCTACATGTTTTCCATAAAGTGATAATGGATATGATATGATAAAGTAAAATATCCCCACTCCAATTAATATTTCAAGTGGTTGTTGTGTTCTTGAGATAAGTTGTTCTGATGTTCTTAATAGTTCCATATAACCTATAACTGAAACTAAAGCAGAATCTTTAATCACACTTAGAGCAACTCCTAACCAAGAGGTAAATACAGCTCTTAATCCAATTGGAAATCTTATATATCTTACTGTTTGCCAGTATGTCATACCAAGACTTCTAGCCGCCGTTCTCATTGAGTTTTGAACACTTTCAAACCCGCCTCTAAAAACTTCACTCATAAATGCCATTGTGTATAAAGATAATACAATAGATCCAGCTACAAATGGATCAAGAGGATATCCCATGGCTCCAACATAAGTCGTAAACAAAATTAATTGAATAATAAGAGGAACACTTCTTAATATATCTAAAACAGCTCCTATTATCATATTTACATATTTATTTGCCTCCGCTCTTATAAATCCAACGATAGCTCCTAAAATTGTACCTATTACAATAGCAACAACAGATATATAAACAGTATTTAAAACACCAGTTAAGATAAAACCTGCATCATTCCAAGATAAAGGTGTAAATAATGAAAATCCCATTATATATCTCCTTTAAACATTCTTTTTGCTATTAGATCTGCAGAGATTAAAACAAATTTTGTGATAATATAATACATAACAGCTGCTACCATAAAAAACTCTAGCGTTCTAAAAGATAAAGATTGTAGTCTTTGAGTTTCCCCAGATAACTCACTCATACCAACCAATATACCAAGAGAACTCATCAAGATAGACCATACAAATTGATTTGTCATAGGATGATATATTTTTCTAAACATTTGGGGTAAGATAACATATTTGTAAACTTGTACTTGTGTCATACCTAAAGATTTTGAAGCACTATATTGTGTTTGTGGAATTGATTGAAATCCACCTCTAAATGTTTCTGCTAAATATCCTGCATTTATAAATACCAAAGCAGAAAAAACTGCAAAATAAGGGCTAAGATGTATTCCAAATGCTCCAAGACCAAAATAAGCCATATATATTTGAAAAAGTGCTGGTGTATTTCTTGCTATCTCTATCCAAGAGCCAGATAAGTAGTTTAGTATTTTTAAATCTGACATTTTACCTAAAGCTAAAAATATGGCTATTACAATACCTACAAACATAGATAAAACAGATACATGTAAAGTTACAAATGCAGCATTTAAGAGTTCCGGCAATTTATCAAAAACAATATTCCAATGATATTCGTATTCCAAAGTTATCCTTTCATATCTTTTTAAATAAGGCTTTAATGAGGTCTAGGTATTATAAAATACTAGACCTCTATAAAGATTTATTTTTAACTATAAATTACTTATTGTCTCTTAAAGACTGAATTAAACCTGCAGGTGCATCGCTACCAAAATGCTTATTATATGCTTTATTCATACCGCCATCTCTAATTTGATGAACTAAAAATAGGTTTAGGTATTGAATCCAACCGTGATCACTTCTTTTAGCAATCAATCCAACAACATCATCATAATTTGGTACATAAGGACCAGCAACAAAATCTTTAAATTCTTTTGCTTGAAGTTTTGTAGCTATATTTGTATTTGTTGAAATAAGAGCATCAATTTTACCTTGGTATAAACCTAAGTAAGCATCATTTTCAGATTTGAAAGCTGTATAGTTTTTTGTACCCCAACCTTTTTTCTTAGCATATGCTAAATATTCTGTTTCATATGTTGTACCAAGTGCTGCTCCAACTTTTACATTTTTTAAATCATCAAAAGAGTTTATATTTTTTGATTTTTTTGAGATAACTTGGAATTTAAATACAAAGTACGGGTATGTAAATCCTACAGATTTAGCTCTTGCTAATGTATCTGAAGTTGAACCAATAACTACATCTGTTTTTCCTGAGATTAGAGATGGAATTCTATCTCCCCATGTAAGATTCATAACATTTACTTTTACACCTAAAACTTTTGCTAAATCTTTACAATAATCTACATCAAATCCTGCAGCTTGATTATTTTTATCAAAATAACCCATTGGTGGAAAGTCTAAAACAACTCCACAATTTAATTTACCAGACTTTATAACGTCATCTAATTTATCTGCTGATGCAGTACTAAACATACCTAATATTGCAACCGCTGTAACTACTAATGAAATTTTTTTAATTATTCTCATATTTTTTCCTTATATTTTAATTTTATTTGTTGGGTTCGATAATATAACAACCCACACACCATTGGCCTGTGTTTTCACTTGTATTTATATCTCCTCCTTTAAAAGTTGATTTTAGATTTGGATAATTTTTCACTATATCATCAAAAGCTGATATAATATTATCTATCCTTTGTAATGCACCTATTCTGGCATTATCAGATATCTCAAGATAAAATGCAAATATAGCATAATCCAAAGTTGAATCTTCTTTTTTTTCTCTTTGCAAAAGTTTACAAAGTTGTTCTATTTTATTTGTATGCTCTTTTTTACTATTAACTACACCATTTTTTACACTAATAAGTACTTTTGAAATAGAATCATTATCTATTTGATGTTTAAATCTTTCATCTAATGTTATAGAGATTGTATCTTGAGATAATAGATGCTCTTTCATAAAGTATTTATATTCCTCTCTGGTATTTAAAGAACATTTTAAAATATCTGAAATATTTGCATGGATAAATATCTCAGGTGGATTATGAATGGCAGCAATATTTTGACAGATATGTACTGTGATAAAATCATCATCTGCATCTAAAAGATCTGTTTTATTTGATGTCCAAAAAGTATAATTATCTCTAGCTTCTACAATACCATTGATAACAGCTTTAGTGATATCTTTTTGGCTTGGAAATTTATACATAAATATTACTCCATATAATTTTCATCTACAACCTCAAGAATTCTACTTTCAAATAAAATATCTTCTACTAATTTATTTTTTGAGATCAATAAATCTTTTGATAAAATACTAAGTGCATTATCCAATCTTTTGTCTATTTTAATACTAAGTTGTGAAATCTCTTTTTTGTTTTTTTTATTATTTTTCTTTATAACTCTAGAGATTACACTTGTATGTTCTTTTATTTTTGCCACATTATAACTTTATAGTTTTTTAGTACTACTAGAAGTAATACTAAAAAAATTATCTCATATTCTAACTTAAATATATATTAATATTGTATAAGTTTATATAATATTATTAGACTAAAACTCTCTTGTTCCAATGTTTCCATATCTATGATAAGAGTGTGAAATAGATTGTTCTTCAAAGTAGTTCAATAGTTCTAATCGACCCTCCATTAATACTTGTTGTCTTACTATAAAAGTACTTGTTTTTGCTGCACTTTGAAAAATCTCTTTAGGAACTTCATCTATATTTGAATAGATAATTCTTTTATAATTATGTAATGTTTTAGAAAATTGTTCATCATTTTCTTTAATTAAGTTGTCTGTAACTTTAAATAATATTTTTGATTTTTCTAAAAATTCAAATAGTTCATTATTTTGATTAATGGAAACTGTAAAACTAACATTAGAAACTTTTACCGCTAATATTCTCAAAATAATATTAAAAATAGTATCATTTTTTTCTACTCTAATTACAATATTTTTTAAAGGTATATATCTAAAATGATTATCTTCTCCTCTTACTTTACAATAATCTTTCTCTTTACTAAATTCATTCTCATAGTTTTCCAGATACGATTGAAGTGCAATTTTAACTTTATTTTTATTTTCAAATTCACATTTATCAATAAAATCAGTTAATTTATTTGTATAGCTTTTTTGAACATTTGGAGTAGACACCTCTTTAAAATTAACAAACTGTGTGATATAGTTATAAAATCCAGCTTTTCTACCTGCTCCAATTGCTGATTTTCCCATACCTCCAAATGGTTGTCGTAAAACAATAGCTCCTGTTGTTCCTCTATTTATATATAAGTTTCCAGCTTTTATATTTGCTTTCCAATATGTAACATCTCTCTCATCTAAAGATTCAATTCCACTAGTTAATCCATAACCAGTATCATTTACTATTTTTACTGCATGTTTTAAATCTTTTGCTCTCATTACTGATAATACAGGACCAAATAGTTCCGTCATATGACAAAAAGATCCCTCTTTTACACCCCATTTTATTGATGGTTTTAACATATAAGGATTATTTTCAATATATTTAGGCTCCAATGCCCAATGCTCACCCTCATCTAAAGTTTTAATTGCAGTTTCTAAATCACCTGATACTTTATTTGCTAAAGTACCAATAGTGTTTTTAAAGTCCCAAACAGAACCTATATTCATAGATTGAGCTGTATCAATCAATGATTTTTTAAAATCTTCATCATCATAAACTTCATCTTCAAGTATAAGAAGTGAAGTTGCACTACATTTTTGTCCAGAGTTTCCAAAAGCACTATGACAAACATTTTTAACTGCTTGTTCACGGTCAGCCATACTTGTAACTATTGTTGCATCTTTTCCGCCTGTCTCTGCTGTTAAAAATAGATCTGGTCTAGTTTTAAGCATATTGTATGCTGTATCTTCTCCACCTGTTAATATAACAAAATCAATTGCTTTATTTGATATTAGGTATTTGCCTGCAAGTGATCCTGGACAAGGGATAAATTGCAGAGTATTTTTACTTATCCCTGCATCCCAAAAACATTTACATATCTCATAAGCACAAAGTACTGCTGATGAAGCTGGTTTGATTATTACTGTGTTTCCAGCAGCCAATGTTGCTGCTATTCCACCCATAGGTATCGCAATAGGAAAATTCCAAGGTGGCACTACTAATCCAACTCCACGCCCTTTTAATTCTAAATTATCAAAATCATCAAAATATCTTGAACTATGTGCATAAAATTCTACAAAATCTACACCTTCTGAAACTTCTACATCAACATCACTAAATACTTTTCCAACTTCTGCTGCTGCTACTCCTATAAGATTATCTCTATTTTCTCGAACTTTAATTGCAACTTGTTTTAAAATTTTATGCCGTTGTTCATATGATTTTAATCTCCAACCATCCACATCAGCAACAGCTGTTTCAACCACTTTTTTCAAATCTTTTTCTGATGCATTTACAAATCTGCCACTAAGAATATTGTCTTCTATTTGGCATTTATCAATAACATCTGTTATATTTCTATCTTCGATTATATCAACTCCACCAACAACTATTGGCGTAATACTGTGTATTTTATCTTTATTAAATTTCCATTTATTTGTTATTTGTTTAGCCCATTCATGATTGATAGGTAAAATAAAATCTGTATCTGCTTCAGCCTTATAAACTCCAGTATCATAAGCAGAATCTGAAAAGTTATCCCACTTTTCATCACATCTATTTTGTTTTCTTTTCGTACCCACAAATGAAGTTTTTTCACTTTGGAATGATTGTAAAAAAAGCTCTTTTTGATTCTCCCAATCTTCTGTTCCAACCTTAAGTCCAAAAGAATATCTTATAAAGTTATCGTCACCAGTATTTTCATCAAGTCTTCTTACTAAATAAGCAATCGCATTTGTAAATTGTTCGGCTGCGGCTGTTGGTGCATATAAAATAACCTCTTTACTTATCTCTTTAATTGCTAACCGTGCAGCTTCACTCATCCCCTCAAGCATCTCTAAAGAGTGATATTTAGATGTATTATTTTCATCAGAATATACAGTTGCATATGCTAATTCAAAAATATTATGTGATGCAGTTCCAATATGAACACTTTTAGCATTTTCCTCTTTTAATCCAAACTTTACCATTCTTTTATAGTTTGAATCTGTATCACTTTTATTTGTATATGTTACCATCTCCCAATGCTTTTGACTAGCTTCCGTTTCCTCCATCTCCATATTAGCACCTTTTACAATTCTAATTTTAATAGGAGTTCCACCATCTAATACTCTTTGTTTTGCCCATGATGTTAATATTTCTTGCCATACAAAAGCATCAGGAAGATAAGACTGAAGAACAATTCCACCATAAAAGTTTTTAAATTCTGGTTTATCTAAAGTTCTTTTAAATACTTCAACTGTAATTGCTAAGTCTCTATACTCCTCCATATCAAGATTTATAAACTTATTTTCTTTACTTCCATCTGGTTTTATATATGGATATTTTTGTGCTTGTAGATAAATCAATGAAAGTTTTTCAACTAAAATATTAACAGTATTTTCAAAATCTAGTGGATTAATTTGTGAAAAGATTGTAGAAATTTTAATAGAGATATAATCAATATTTGGATTTTTTAGAGCATTAAGATATTTTTCTATTCGTTCACTTGCTTCATTTTCTCCTAAAACAACTTCCCCTATAAGATTTATATTTACCCTTGTACCCTCTTTTTTTCTTTTTATTAAGTGGGCATTAAAAGGTTTGTCCTCACCTTTAATAACAACAGTTTTAGTATCTTCTCTTATCTGCTTTACAAACATAGGAACACTTAAATTAGGTACAAATTTACCAAAATTTGTAAAAAACCATAAAAGTGTTTTATCTTTAGTTGTAAAAAAATGAGCCATACCATGTTTTTCAAGTAAAAATATTATTTGATTAGCAATTCTATTATTTGAATTACTTCTAAAACATTGATCCATAAGCTCAATAAGAAGTGCTTTGTCTTTTGGATGTTCTAACATTTTATTCATTTTGATATAAAATTCTCTATCAAAATCACTTACAAGTTGTGTTGCTCTATTTTGCCATTGTTGAGCTAAAGTTATTGCTTTGTTTATAGTTGGGTTTATATTTTGGTTTTCCATTTTTTATCCTTTAATATTTATTTATTTATTTTTAAAGGTATGGCGTGGCTTTGTGTAGGTCCTGTACTTTAGATTGTATTTTTCTTTTATGTCTCATAATAAATCCTAAATTATTTTAGTAATGCCAAAAGTAATACTAATAAATTATTACAAATCTAAGCTTAATTATAACTTATAATTTTTTTGACTGTACAACCAGTCCTATAATTATAAAAATTAGCCCTATTATGGTTGAAAGTAATATTCTTTCATTTAATAAAAAATATATAAATAGTAAAGATAAAAATGGAGATATAAAAATTAGATTTGATATTCTTGATGCTTTATCTGTATATTGCATCGCTTTTAACCAAAAGATAAAGGCTAAACCCATCTCAAAAAATCCAACATAAATAGCACCATATAAACCATATAATTCAGGCAATCTAATATCTTCAAATATCAAATAGTATATAGTTATAAATGGTAAACTAATTAAAAAATTTGAAAATAATATAACTATAGGATTTACTTTATTTTTTGTACTGTAAAGCCAATATAATGACCAGACAACTGTACTTAACAATGCATATCCAACACCCTCTAAACTTGAAAAATCCAATCCTAAGATATCACCTTTTGAAGCAATTATAAAAACACCTGCGTAGCATATAAAACCAGCAATAATATCCCAATAAGATAACTTGTGTTTTAAAATAGGAACAGATAAAAATGCCAACATCAAAGCCCAAGTATAGTTTATGGCTTGTGCTTCTTGTGCTGGTAAAACTTCATAAGCTTTAAAAAGGATTATATAATAGAAAAAAGGATTTAATAATCCTAAAAATATAGTGATTTTTATATTTTGCCTAATATATGGAACTACATATTTTATCTTCCTTGAAAACAATAAAAATACAAATAGAAATATTGTAGAGCTATATACAGAATATAAAACTAATTCAATAGGTGTTAAATATGCTAATGATAGTTTAAATGCAGTAGCAACTGTTGACCATAAAAAAATAGCTAAAAAAGCAAATTTATATGCCTCTTTTATAGATACTTTATCATGATTTTTTACCATTATAATTTTACCTTTTTTTAATTTATCTCAGCCAAAATAATATCTAAATTATACAAAATATACCTATTTATTACTCCACCCATAAAATACAATGAAATAACAGCATAATTTAGCTATAATTATGTATGAAAAATACAACAATAGATGCAAGAAAACTAACAACACAACAGCAACAAGAAAAAAGAGATATAGCC
>JAYEIM010000253.1:0-1993 GCA_034660095.1 Campylobacterota bacterium
ACAACAAATCAGAGGAAGAGAACAAGATTACCTTGCCGAAATATCGAGCTTTTATTACATTAATTAAGGTACATAAAAGACCAAATATTTCTTGCATAAATCCATCTTGTCCTTCACTTTAGGCGTTGTACTACAGAGAATTGAATCAATAAAGGAAATTTTTACTTGAAAAGATGGACACTAGAACAAGCTAAAAATGAAGCATTAAAATATCAATATCAAAAAGAATTTAGAGAAAATAGTACAAATGCCTATAAATGGTGTTTAAGAAACAACTCTTTAGATATTGTATGTTCTCACATGAAATTAAAATATCCTAAACTTACAATGGAAATAGTAGAAAAAGAAGCACGAAAATATAATACTAAACAAGAGTTTAAAAAAGCAAATAATAGAGCTTACCAATTTGCACTAGATAATAAAATCATTAACAACATTTGCCAACATATGAAAATAGGTAATAGAAAATGGACAATAGAATTAGTAAAAAAAGAAGCTATTAAATATAAATACAAAAAAGATTTTAGAGAGAATTGTAAGGGTGCGTATATGTGGTGTTGGAAAAATAACTGCCTTGATATTGTATGTTCTCATATGGAATTAATATATCCAAAGACAACAACAGTAATTAATCATAAAAAACTTAAAGGTAAAAACAACACCAATAACAAACTTAAAATTAGGAAAAATTGGACACTAGAAAAAGTACATACTGAAGCATTAAAATATCAATATAAAAAAGAATTTAGAAAGAACTCTTGTGGTGCATATTCATGGAGTCATAAACATAATGTAATTGATATTGTATGTTCTCATATGAAATCAGGGTATACAGATTTAACTATAGAGATAGTAACACAAGAAGCACTAAAATATAAAACAAAAAGAGAATTTGAAATTGGTCATTCTCGTGCATATTTTTATGCACATGAAAAAAACCTAATTGATGATATTTGCTCCCATATGGAATCGGGAAGAGGAAAATGGAATTTATTATCTTCACATAATGAAGCACTGAAATATACTACAAGAAAAGATTTTCAAGATAATTCTAAAGGAGCATATTTATATGCTGTTAAGAAAGCTATATTAAATCAGATTTGTTCTCATATGGTTATAGGATATGGATTTTGGACTATACCTTTGGTTAAAAAAGAAGCATTAAAATATGAATTAAGGAAAGATTTTGAACGAGGCTCATGTGGAGCATACTATTTTGCATATAGAAATGGTTATTTAGATGAAGTATGTAGCCATATGATAGATAAAGCAAAAACAGATAATAATGTTATTTATATTTGGAAGGCTATTGATTTTGGCAAATGGAATGATAAAGATATTTACAAAGTTGGAAAAACATCTGCTAGATTAGGAGAAGATAGGATACATTTTGTTGCTAATGAAGCAAAAATCGAAGCAGATATAATCATAATTTCGCAAGTAACTTGTAAAGCTTCAGACTTAGAAACAAAAATATTACAATTTGGAGAAAATATAAATTTAACTGGATTCAATGGTGCAACTGACTTTAGGGCATTTTCACAGGATGAAATTGAAGAAGTAATAGAAATGATAACACCGCATATTGTAAAAGATTAACTATCATAAGATAATAAGTACAACAAAACAGAGAAGTGAACGAGGTACCCACGGGCTTAAAAGATAGTTTTAGCTATTATTTAAAAATAAATTTAGAAGTAATGTGAACAATCATAAGAGTACCACGTCCACTTACTTCAACCGTTAGATTAAGGAGACTAGAAAAAATGAAAATACAAACTTTACTGATGCCGCTAGCATTAGGTGGATTAATTTTAACAGGGTGTTCACCAACATACAATATTGAACCATCATATGATAAGCAACATAAAATCATCATGATTGATGATTATAAAATTGATTATGTATCATACGATAATTCAAAAAATACATTACAAGACTTAGGCTTAAATGTTCAAACGACATACAAAAGATTTAAAGCTGAAGATGAGCA
>JAYEIM010000254.1:0-1988 GCA_034660095.1 Campylobacterota bacterium
TTAAAGGTAAGGCTGCAAAAATTAAAGAGTTAAGAAAATAATCTTAAACTTTTGATTTAGAAAGAGAAGTATCATTTTGATACTTCTCTTTTTTTTGTTCAAAATTCTAAACAGACATAAAGGTGTCATACTAATAAAATATACTTCTACTATAAAATAAGTAGGAGTATCAAATGGCACGAAGAAGATCAAGAGGTAAAAAATCACAATCCTTAAATATAATAAACCTTGACAAGTCACAATTTGTAGAAAAAGAGTTACAAGATAAAATATCTTTGTGGATGTTAAGAAGCATTATAACTTTAGGGGGACACAAAGAGTTTATCAATAATAATAAATATTTCAATAACGAGGATATCGCATATTTCTTAGATGCAGGAAAATATGTTGATATGGAAGAAGATGATTATAATAGACAAGATCCTATTAATATTTTAAAAGCTAGTCTTTTAAAGTTGGAAAAAAGAAAAAGATTTACAAATAATAAAATATTGACTAAAAATATTAAGCAAATTTCAAAACTAATGAATCTAAACTCATATGAAGAACAGATACTAGAATTTTCAATATTGGTACATCAGTATGAGATACTTGAAGATACTGTTGGTTTAGTTGGAAGCAATCTTAATTCTTCACAAGTAAAGAAGATTATTAGTAGTCTTTTAGATATACCACTAAAAGCTGTTAATCAAACCTTTCATTCTCAGTCAAAATTTAGTAAATCCTCTATTTTGACTATTGACAAAGGAAATACAAATAATATAACTAGAAAACTAGATCCAATTAGTGATGAGTTTTTTGATAATATGCTAAATCTTGATGAAGATATATCTGTCATGATAAAAGATAGTGTAAGACCTTGTGATAAAGGTAATTTGAACCTAAAAGACTATTCACATATAAAAAAAGATATAGATATATTAGTACCATATTTACAAGATGCAGTAACATCAAATAAAAAAGGTGTAAATATTCTTTTATATGGATTGCCAGGGACTGGTAAAACTGAACTATCAAAAGCTATTGTAAAAACTTTAAAAACAAATCTATTTGAGATAAGCTATGCAGATGAAGCTGATGAACCAATAGATGGTAAAAATAGATTAAAAGCATATAAAACTGCTCAAGCACTTTTAGTAAATAAAAAAACAATATTGATGTATGATGAAGCAGAAGATATCTTTCAAAGCAGTGGTGGTGGGTTTTTCTCACCACCATCAAGACAAAGAGATAAAGCATGGATAAATAGGGTACTTGAAACAAATACCATACCAACTATTTGGATTACAAATAATATTCATAGTATTGATAATGCTTTAGTGCGAAGATTTGATATGAGTATAGAGGTGCCTATTCCTAAAAAATCTCAAAGAGAGAAAATTATATCTAGCTATGCAAATCAAATTTTATCTAAAGATTTGATTTGTAACTTAGCAAAGCATGAAGATATTGCACCTGCACTTATAAGTAGTACTGCTAAAGTTGTAAATAGTATAGAATCAGAAGATAAATCAAAAGCTTTTACACATATTTTAAATAATACTTTAAAAGCACAAGGGTATAACGAAATTAAAGAAAATAGCTCTAATGATTTACCTAGTGTTTATAATCCAAACTTTATAAATACCACTACAAATTTAGAAGAGCTTACTCTTGGTATAAAAGAAACTTCTAATGCGAGGTTGTGTTTATATGGGGCAGCAGGTACTGGCAAAAGTGCATTTGGTAAATATATAGCTGATACTTTAGATAAACCAGTAATATTAAAAAAAGCTAGTGATTTACAAAGTAAATGGGTTGGTGAGTGTGAAAAAAATATTGCTAATGCATTTGAGGAAGCAAAAGATGAAAATGCTGTACTTATATTTGATGAAGTTGATAGCTTTTTACAAGACAGAAATAACGCAAAAGCTTCATGGGAGATTAGTCAAGTAAATGAGATGTTGGTGCAGATGGAAAATTTTGATGGTATATTTATAGCTACTACA
>JAYEIM010000255.1:0-9973 GCA_034660095.1 Campylobacterota bacterium
TCTCTATATCTCCATAAGGCAATGTTGTAGGTAAATTTAAATGTTCAAATAGATACTCAAAATACTCTTTAGTGATAATTATCAAGTCTCTATATGTTTTATATGCCCAATAAAACTCTATAGATGTGAACTCTGGATTATGAGTAGCATCCATCCCTTCATTTCTAAAGTTTCTGTTTATCTCAAATACAGCTTCAAATCCACCAACAATTAATCTTTTTAGATATAACTCAGGTGCAATTCTAAGATATCTATCTACACCTAAAGCATTGTGATGTGTTGTAAATGGTTTAGCATTTGCTCCACCTGCAATTGGGTGCATCATAGGAGTTTCAACTTCTAAGAAACCTTTATCTTCAAAAAATCTTCTTGTAAGAGATATTACTTTACTTCTTATATGAAATATTTTTTTAACTTCACTATTCATAATAAGATCAAGATATCTTTGTCTATATCTTAACTCTTTATCTTGGATACCATGATATTTTTCTGGAAGTGGCGAGATACCTTTTGTAAGCATTTTAAACTCTCCAACATGTAAGGACAATTCACCTTTGCCTGTAATAAAAGGGAAACCAGTCACCTCAACAATATCACCAACCTCTACAGTTTTTTTGAATATTGTGTTGTAAAAACCTTCTGGTAAATTATCTCTTGTAACATAAACTTGAAGAATACCACTCTCATCTTCTATTTTAAGAAATGTTGCTTTCCCCATAAGTCTAAAAAATTTAATTCTACCTGCAACAGTATATATTCTATTCTCATCTCTTTTATCTTCTTTGTTTTCAATATCACTATTTACATTAATATATTTTTCAATTGAACTATTTCTTTTTGATTCATTTGAGTATGGATTGTATCCAGCTTCTTTTAATAACTCTGCTTTTTGAATTCTTTGTTGTATATATTTATTTTCAAACAATTTTATATATCCTTTTGTTTTTTATTTTCATTTTTATTTTTTATAGTACACTCTTCACAAATACCAAATATTTGCATCGTGTGACTAGTGATTTCAAATCCATTTTCTAATGCAATATCATCTTGTCTTTTTTCAATTTGATCATCATAAAACTCTACAATTTTGCCACAAGAGGTACAAATTATATGATCATGATGCTCATCACTATTGCCCTCATATCTTTTGCCATCTTTTCCAAAAGAGATAGAAGATATAAGCTCAACCTCTTCAAGAAAATTCAATGTTCTATAAATTGTAGCTATACCTATATTTTGTTCAGGATACTCTTTTTTGATAATATCATTTATCTCTTCAGCATTTAGATGCTCATCAATATTTAAAAGAATTTGAAGTATAACTGCTCTTTGCTCTGTATATTTCATACCTTTGTTTTTTAAAACAATTTTTAAATCTTCTAAAACAGCATTATTACTTTTCACTTGGTTGTTCCATTAATTGTTCTTTTAACTCTTGGGCTCTTTTGGCTAACTCTTCTTTAGAGATATCTTCGATAGTTTCTTTAGCACTATCTACAACCACATCTAATTGTTTTGTTACCTCTTTTTGAAAATTACTAGTATCAAGTTTTAGTATATAACTTCCAGTTTGAGTTAATATAGGGAACACTGTACTAGCTTGAAGTTTTGGTACCAATACATCGTTTATAACTTTTACTTGTGTAACTGCATAAGATATAACTGAAAATAGTAAAAAAATCTTTCCAGCACCAAAAATAAATCCAAAAAGTCTATCAAATACACCTAATCCACTTGCACTAAATACTTTTTCTAAAACCATACCAATTAAATAAGCAAGTACCCAAAATAGAACAATAGATACTACAAAACCTACAAGTGTAATAGTATTGTTGTTTTCCATAGGTATTACACTATTTACAACTTCTCCAACATCAGAAGCTAATCTTGAAGCTACAAATACACCACCAACTATACCAATAAGCCCAAACAACTCTTTAGTCAATCCTCTAAAAAGACCTTTTAGTCCAAGAATCACTATCAGTGTTAAAACTACAATATCAAATATGTTAATATTTTCCACAAAAAATCCTAAAATGTTTTCTTATATTTTCACGATTATATCTAAAAATAACTAATATAATATAAAATTGGATTTTTATGTTTAATTATATTTTTTTAGATAAAATGATTTCATGATAAAAAGATATGAAACTAAAAAAATATATGTAGGAGATGTAGCGGTTGGTGGA
This sequence comes from Campylobacterota bacterium, assembly GCA_034660095.1. Taxonomy (GTDB): domain Bacteria; phylum Campylobacterota; class Campylobacteria; order Campylobacterales; family Arcobacteraceae; genus JAIOSF01. The sequence goes on from JAYEIM010000255.1 coordinate 2,193, forward strand.
GATGCACCAATATCTGTACAATCTATGACTTTTACTAAAACAAGTGATATTTTAGCTACAGTTGAACAGATAAAACTATTACATTTTGCTGGAGCTGATATAGTTCGTGTTGCTGTTCCCGATATGGAAGCTGCTTATGCTCTTAAATCTATCAAAGAACAAACAAGTTTGCCAATAGTTGCTGATATACATTTTAACTACAAATTAGCACTTGAAGCTGCTAAATATGTTGATTGTATTAGATTTAATCCTGGAAATATTGGTGAACAAAACCGAATTAAAGAGATAGTAAAAGCTTGTAAAGATAGAAATTTACCAGTTCGAATAGGTGTAAATTGTGGATCTTTAGAATCTAAATTTGAAGATAAGTATGGTCAAACTGCAAAAGGTATGGTTGAGTCAGCAAACTACAATATTAAATTTTTAGAAGATTTAGATTTTACTGATATTAAAATATCTCTAAAAGCTAGTGATGTACAAAGAACTGTTGAAGCATATAGAATGTTAAGACCACTTAATAACTATCCATTTCATTTAGGTGTAACTGAAGCTGGTACACTTTTTCATAGTACAATTAAATCTTCTATTGCTCTTGGAAGCTTACTTCTTGATGGTATTGGTGATACTATGCGTATATCTATTACTGGTGAATTAGAAAAAGAGATAGAGGTTGGTCGTGCTATATTAAAAGATACTGGAATTATAAAAGAGGGATTAAATATCATATCTTGTCCAACTTGTGGTAGAATAGAAGCAGATTTGGTTGATGCAGTTAAAGAGGTTGAAGAGGCTACTAAACATATAAAAGCCCCTTTAAATGTTTCAGTTATGGGATGTGTTGTAAATGCAATTGGTGAAGCTAAAAATGCAGATGTTGCTATTGCGTACGGAAAAGGTAGTGGACTTATTATAAAAAAAGGGGAAGTTGTAGAGAAACTTCCAACAGATAAACTTTTAGGAAGATTTCTTGAAGAAGTTGAAATAGAGGTAAAAAAATTAGAAATATAGGAAAAATAAAATGAAAATATTAGCAGTAGATGATTCATCAGTAATAAGGGATCAAGTTTCAGAAACATTATACAAAGCAGGATACAATGAGTTTGATACAGCAGTAGATGGTGTAGATGCACTTGAGCAGATAGATCAACAAGAGGAGCCTTATGATTTTTTTATTATAGATATAAATATGCCAAGAATGGATGGTTTTACATTGATATCAAATATAAGAAATAAATTTGACTATATGGATACTCCTATCATGGTTCTAAGTACAGAAAGAAGTGCCGATATGAAAAAGAAAGGGAAGTCTGTAGGTGCTACATCATGGATAGTTAAGCCTTTTGATCAAGATAAGTTTATAGCAGGTATAGAAAAAACTTTAAATTATGTTGATGCAGGTAAAGAACTTTTTGACTAACTTACAATTTTCTTAACTACATCATAAAGCTTCATAACTGAACTTATCTCACACTCTTCCCTATGTGAGTGGGGAAAATATATATTTGGTCCTATAGAACATATTTGTATATTTGGATATTTTTCTTTAAATATTGCACATTCCAATCCCGCATGGATAGCATTTAATGTTGCACTTGGAATAAACTCTTTGTATATTTTCAATACTTCTGTAGTAAAATCAGAATGAATTGGTTTCCAAGCTGGGTATTTACCAGAGGTTGTAACTTCAAATCCAAATAATTCTAGTAAAATAATAGTTTCATCTTTTAAAATCTTTAGTTCATCATTATCCATACTTCTACCACTTAACTCTATTTTTATACCATCTATGCTATTTGATACTATTGCTAAATTTATAGAACTTAATACAACCTCCATCTCTTTATCATATCCCCTTACACCATTTGCAAAAGTATATAAAAAATCTATTATTCTACTATCAAGTTTTTTATAATTATTAGTTACTGTATCAACTTTTTCTATTTTCATATTTTGATGTGATGCAATTGGCACAATATTTGATGCTATTATAGCTTTTGCACTTTTTGGTATAGAGTTTATCCTCTCCCCCCCACTTAAATCTAAAAGATGAGCATCAGATTCTTTTATAGTTTTTGCCATAAGTTTAAGTGCATTTGGTATATTTTTATCTATATCTACTCCACTATGTCCACCATCAAGATTATCTATAGATATCTCATAAAGTTCTCTATTGTCAATGTTTTGTATATATTCCCCACTACTAGCACTTTTTGTTGCAAATATATCAATACCTCCTGCACAACCTATACATATCTCTGCTTCGGCTTCACTATCTAGATTTAACATTTTTGTAGATTGTAGTTCAAACTCTATGTTATTTGCCCCAATTAGTCCTATCTCCTCATCACAGGTAAATAATAGTTCTACATCTCTATTATCTTCCATTAAAGCCAACATATAAGCACACCCTATCCCATTGTCAGCTCCCAATGTTGAATCTTTTGCTTTTAGGTATCCATCTTCTTCTATAATTTCAGGTATTTTTCCATCTTCTAAACAAACTATATCGTAATGTGACTGCAAACATATATTTGGTTTTTCATCTTTTTTATAGCATAAAATATTATTTGCATTATCTATTTTACAAATATAATGATATCTATTTGCAAAATCTTTTATAAAATCAATAAAAGGTTGATGTGTACCACTACATCTAGGTATTTTTGTAATCTCTTTAAATATTTCTATTGCTCTCATATATAATTATCCTATAAAATTTTGACAATTATAACTAAATTAATATGATAATAGTAATAAAATATGGTATAATTACATAAAATAAATTAAATGAGATATTATGACCTTTATAGAATTTAAAAAACAATTATTAGATGCTGATATAAGTTTACCAAAGTTTAGTAAACTTATAAAAGTTAGTGAAAAAAATATACAAGCTTACAAAAAGAAAAAAGTTGTTCCAAATACAATAGCTGTAATTGTAACTTGCTTTGCTTCTATGAATCAAAAAGATGTTGATTATCGTACATTAGTTGAATCATTAGAGTTAAAAGCCAAGACTAAAGAGGGTGCAGGTTTTTCTAAAAATAAAAAATCTAAATCTGAAACTGTAGAATTAACTACTATAGAAAAGTAGATATGTTTATACTGCTTTAACAAAAGGAAATTACCATGACTTATCCAACATTTACAAATGAACACAATTCATTAATGGCAAAATACTTAACAAACGATATTTTTGATAAGTTAAAAAATATAAAAACCAAAAATAACTTCACTATAAAAGATGTTATTAATTCTGGTGTAGAAAATCCAGATAGTGGGATAGGTGCTTACGCAGGAGATAAAGAATCTTATACTGACTTTGGACTATTATTTAATCCTATTATTGAAGATTATCATGGTTTTTCTACAACAGATAATCATAAAAGTGACCTAAATCCAGATAATCTAAATGCACCAAGCTCTAATGATTTAGATAAATATATTGTATCTACAAGAATTAGAGTTGGTAGAAACTTAGAACAATTTCCTTTAGGACCTGCGATTTCTAATACACAAAGAGATGAAGTTGAAAAGATAGTTTCTGATACTTTAAGTTCATTGGCAGATAATTTATCTGGTAAATATTATCCATTAAATGGTATGAGTAAAGAGATTAGTGAGCAACTTATAGAGGATCATTTTTTATTTAAAGCTGGTGATAGATTTCTTGAAACTACTGGATTAAATAGAAATTGGCCAATGGGCAGAGGGATATATCACAACAATGATAAAACATTTTTAGTATGGATAAATGAAGAGGATCAACTTAGAATAATATCTATGCAAAATGGTGGAGATATAAAAGAGGTATTTACAAGACTTACAACTGCTATAGCACAATTAGAAAAAAAGATGAAGTTTTCATTTAGTGAACATTTAGGATATATCACCTCTTGTCCAACAAATCTTGGAACTGCTATGAGGGCTAGTGTACATATAAAAGTTCCAAACCTATCTAAAAATATGGATAAATTTAAAACTATTACAGATAAACATCATCTTCAAATAAGAGGTATTGATGGGGAACATTCAGAGTCAAAAGGTGGTGTTTATGATATATCAAATAAACGAAGACTAGGCGTTACTGAAGTTCAATGTGTTCAGGATATGTACGATGGAGTTATTGCACTTATTAATGCAGAAAAAAAATTAAGTTAATTTTTCATTAATATTTAATAGATATAGTTATCTCTATAAAACTATAAGGAATTTTTTATGATAAAAATTGCAATGATTGAGGATGATACAGAACTTGCAGATGTATTGACTCAATATCTATCAAAATTCAACATAGAAGTAACTAATTATGAAGATCCTTTTTTAGCATTAAGCTCCATTGCATTAGAAAAGTATGATTTAATTATACTTGACCTTACACTACCTGGACTTGATGGACTTGAAGTGTGTAAGGAACTAACTAAAAAATATACTATTCCAATTATAATTTCAAGTGCGAGAAGTGATATAGCAGATAAAGTTACTGCATTAGAATTAGGTGCAGATGATTACCTTCCTAAACCTTATGATCCAAGGGAATTAGAGGTTCGTATAAAAACGATTTTAAGAAGATACAATAAAGATATTCAAGCAACTACAACACAGACAGATGATAGACAAGATGAAATTTTTGTTTTAAACAATGAAAAAAAAGAGATAACTAAAAATGGTCAATATATAAAATTTACTGTTGCAGAGTTTCAAATCATGTCCTTAATGTGTGAAAGAAAAGGTTTTGTTGTGTCAAGATATGATATATTAGAGGAGTGTGATTTTTTAAATAGTGATGAATCTAGTGGTAGTATCGCTGTAATTATAAATAGAATTAGGTCAAAAATAGAAGATGATCCAAAAAAACCTAAATATTTTACTACAATTAGAGGTATGGGATATAAGCTAGTAGAATGATAAATAGAAACTCAATACTTTTTACCATAACAATAACATTTGCAGTTTCACTACTATTAATTTTTGTTAGTTTTTTTGTTCTTTATAACTCTAGTTTAAAAATGGAGGAACACTTCTCAAATAAAAGAGAGAGAGGTGTAGCAAAAATGGTTTTAAGAGAGTGTATGCACCGAAATATCTCTTCTGAGCTTATAAATAGTATTAAAGATCTAAATTTTAATATTATCACAAACCATATATCTCAAAATAAAATACTTAAAGATAAAAACTTACGCATCAAACAAGTGGAAAAAAGGATAAAAGCCAATATAACATTTTTCACTATAAAAACTAAACGATATGTATATATACAAACCCCAAGAAATAAAGTAATTTTAGTTAATAATGAAGAGGAAACAAATCATCAACAGATTATAATAGCTATATTTTTAACAATTATTTTTGCTTTTATACTTTTGTATTTCACTACTATAAAAAAGTTAAAGCCGTTAAAAACATTAAAAAATAAGATAAAAAATCTAGCAAATGAAGATTTTGATATAGATTGTGCAACACCAAAAAAAGATGAAATTTCACAACTTGCAAATGAATTTGACAAAACAGCAAAAAAACTAAAACAAATTAAAGAATCAAGAAATATATTTATACGAAATATTATGCATGAACTAAAAACACCTATAACAAAAGGGAAAGTCCTTATGCAACTTCCACAATCTGAAGATAATATAAATATGATGCAAAAGGTATTTTATAGATTAGAGTCACTTATTAGTGAATTTGCAACAATTGAAGAATTGATATCTACAAAAAAAATCATAAATAAAAAATCATATTTCTTAGCAGATATTATAGATAATGCAAATGACCTATTAATGAGTGAAAATGAAGTTAAGCAAGAGTATGAAAACATTAAAATAGATGTAGATTTCAATCTATTTTCAATAGCTATCAAAAATCTACTTGATAATGGTATCAAATATTCAAAAGATAAAAAAGTTACAGTTAAAACAAATAACAATAAAATTATTTTTGAAAATATTGGAGATAAACTAACTTATCCACTAGAAAACTATTTTGAACCTTTTTTTAAAGGCGATGATATAAAATCAAATCAAAGCTTTGGACTTGGACTATATATAGTAAAACATATCTTAGAAGCTAATAATTTTACCATCGAATACAAGTACATAAACGATACAAATCAATTTATTTTATCTCATTAATCTATAATATGTTTGTTTATCATTTTTTCTATTTTATTAAACTCTAGACTATAACCAAAACAAGTAGATTCATCACAAGCTAAAAAATCTTTCTCATTCTCTTTTTTTGTATATAAAAAGGGATATTTTATATTTTGGATATTCTTTTTATATTGTTGTAAATTGTTTTTATTAGATTTTAAAATAATATCACCTTTTTCTATCCTTAGAATAGATTTTATACCAGAACTATGATTTGATATATCACTTAAAATTTGATTTTTATAATTTTGTATCATCTTTTTTGTTTTATATAGTAGTTCCATATCATAATTGTAATTTGCTATAGTTATTAAATTTTCAAACATTTGCCCTAGTGCTGAAGTATAGTATCTATCATTAAAATTTGCTTTAGATTTTAAAATATTATCACTTAGATACCAAGTTTTATTTTTATAAAACTTTTTTAGCGATTTTTTAGTTAGTTTTTTTGCCAATTTTAAATACTTTTCATCATAGTTTATAGTATAAGCATAAAGTAAAGTATCTATTAAAAAAGCATGATCTTCAAGTAGTGCTTCATCTTTTATAGCATACCCTTCTATGTAAAAATGGTAAAGTTTTTCATCTGTATATAGTTTTTTTAGTAATTTATCTAAGTAACTTAGCCCTTTTTTCGCATATTTTGTATCAATAACTCCAGCAATAAGATATGCTTTTATCATCATTGCATTCCAAGATGTTATAACTTTTTTATCTATAAACGGATACTCTTTATCTTTTCTCATATTTTTAAGTATTTTTATAGTTTTGTTTATATTTTTAGGTTTTGTATCCTCTTCAAAATTGTTATTAAAATGGGGATTTGAAAGATCTTCCTCAAAATTTCCTATAGATGTTATATCCATATACTCTAAATTGTATTCTGCTTCATCTTTGGTGTAGCCATTTGATAAAAGTACATTAAATGCCTCATCAAATTTATATATAAAATATTCCCCCTCTTTTCCATTTGAGTCTGCATCACTTGCACTATAAAAAAGTCCATTCTTCATAAACCTTTTTTCTATTTGGTCTAAACTTTCAACTACAACTTTTTTATATAGTTCATCTTTTGTATCATTGTATGCTCTTGCATAAAGAGGAACAAGCTCAGCAGTGGTATAAAGCATCTTTTCAAAATGTGGTATCATCCAATCTGGTTGAACACTATATCTATAAAAAGCACCCTCAATTTGATCATATATTCCACCTTTTGCCATAGCAGTTAATGGTTCATATACCATTTTAATTGCCAGTTTATTTTTTGTTAAATCATATATATCATAAAGCAGTTCTAAATTTGCAGCATGTGGAAATCTAGGTCTTTTAAAAAAACCTTTAAATCCATTGTCATAAACTTTAGACATCTCATCTATATATTGCTGTTCTATATTTTTAGTATTTTTTACTATAAATATATCTTTTTTTAATATACTTTTTTTATTTTTTGATATTAACTTTTCTAGTTCTTTTTTATCATTAAATATATTTACATATTTATCTAGTAAAGTATCCAAACCATCTGTTCCATAGTTAAAAGTTGGTGGGATATATGTTGTTACATGTAACACCTCTAAATCAGGAGTCAATATGGCATTTAGTGGCCAACCATTTCTTCTGCCATTAAAG
>JAYEIM010000256.1:0-1975 GCA_034660095.1 Campylobacterota bacterium
ACTTTAATTACTAAAGAAACATTTACTCTCTACTTTCGTAAACCGCATTTGCTTGTTTTGGACGCGAATTATAATGGGTTTTTTATTCTTTGTCAAGGGTTTGGGCTTAATGGGGGCTTAAATTTTGAAAGTTTTTAGTTCATAAAAAAAGGTAAGCTATTATGCTTACCTTTTAGTCATATATAAAATACTATTTAGTTCTTTAGCCCATTTTTCACAAAGTCAAATATAATTGGATTTGGTGTTTGTAAGCTACTTGTAAATTCAGGATGAAACTGTACACCTACAAACCAAGGATGATCTTTTATCTCTACAACTTCTATAAGCCCATTGGACTCACCTGTTATATCCATACCATTTTTTTCTAACACCTCTTTATATAAAGGATTTGCTTCATATCTATGTCTATGTCTTTCATTTGATATACCATCTCCATATGCAGCTCTTAAATGACTTCCAACTTTAGATTCAAATGGATACTCTCCAAGTCTCATTGTACCACCCATTGGTGACTTATGTGTTCTTAGTTGTTTATTTCCTGTTGTATCTAAAAATTGTTCTATTAAGTATATAGCTGGTTCTTTTGTATTTTTATCAAACTCTACACTATTTGCATCTTTTATACCAACTACATTTCTAAGGTACTCTACAATAGATAGTTGCATACCTAAACAAATTCCTAAATATGGAAGTTTATTTTCTCTTGCATATTGAATAGCAGCAATTTTACCCTCAACTCCACGCTCACCAAATCCACCTGCAACCAATACACAATTTGACTCTCCAATAATATCTTTTGCACTTGTGTTTTCTATCTTTTCACTATCGCACCAATTTATATTTATCTTAGCATTTAAATGTGCACCTGCGTGAGTTAGTGACTCAATAAGTGACTTATATGATTCTTTTAATTCTAAGTATTTTCCAACAAAAGCTATATTTATCTCATCTTTTGGTGCAATTATATGTTTTACTAAACTATCCCATTGTTTCATATCTGGTTTTAATTCATCTATCTCAAAATGTTTTGCTATTGGCTTAAGGATATCCTCTTTTAGAAAATTCATAGGAACTTGATATATTGTTTTTGCATCACCTGCTTCAATTACAGCATCTTCATCTACATCACAACTATATGAAAGTTTTCTTTTTAAATCTGCTGGTAATTTTTTCTCAGATCTACAAACTAAAAGATGTGGCATGATACCAATTCTTCTTAACTCTTGAACACTATGTTGCGTTGGTTTTGTTTTAAGTTCACCAGCAGCCGCTATATATGGCACAAGAGTAACATGGATATTCATAGTTGTTGTTTTTGGATTCTCATGTCTTACCTCACGAACAGCTTCCATAAAAGGTAATCCCTCTATATCTCCTACAGTTCCACCTAACTCAACTATCAAAAACTCATGACCTTTTCCAGCAGCATAAATTCTACTTTTTATCTCATCTACAATGTGTGGAATAACTTGAATAGTTTGACCAAGATATCCACCTTCTCTTTCTCTTTGTATCACACTACTATAAACTTGGCCCGTAGTGAAGTTGTTCATTTTACCAAGTGTTTTATCGATAAATCTTTCATAATGCCCAAGATCTAGATCAGTTTCTGCCCCATCTGCTGTAACATAAACTTCCCCATGCTCCAATGGACTCATAGTCCCTGGATCTACATTTAGGTATGGATCAATTTTAAGCATACTTACATCAAAACCACTTTGCTTAAGAAGTGCTGCTACACTAGCACTTGTGATACCTTTACCTAAACTACTTAAAACTCCACCTGTTACAAATATGTATTTAGTCATAATCTACCTTATATGTATTAATAGATGCGATTATATATGATAAATGCTAAAAATATCCTTTTAGTCCATTATCGTCTAGTCAATAGTAAGGATATATACTCAAGATATATTTCTTCTTAATATTTTGAAAAGAGTTCCCTTTACCCATTTTCAGATACCACCCATCA
>JAYEIM010000257.1:0-32139 GCA_034660095.1 Campylobacterota bacterium
GTTTTGCCTGTACCACCTTTTCCACTTGCTATTGTAATTTTCATCTAGTTTCTACCTTTTCTAATAGTATTTATGAACATATGACCGTATTATAACGAACATATGTTCTTTTGTCAAGATATATTATTAATATTAATGATAATTATTATCATATAAGTAGATTAAAAGGGTTAGTTTATGTAACACATAATATTTTAGATGCATTACTTTTAGCTTCAAAAGTAATTGTTTTAGGTGGAAGCCCATCACATATTGTTTATGAAAAAGAGATAAATATACCTTTAGGAAAAAGAGACTGGAAAGATAAAGAGTTAATAGATATAGAAAAAGAGATTACTAAGATATTTTTAGATTAGAGTTTTTAGAAAATATATAAATCCCAAAGTGGGATCTATATGATTGATTAGAAAGTGATATTTTGAAAATCTTTATTTAAAATATTACCTGCTACAACTGGTGGTTTAGCAACAGTAATACCATCTAATAGTACAGATTTATCTTTCCCAGAGTTTGGTAAATATAAAGGACAAACTTTTACATCTGCTCCAAGCTTAATTAACATTTGTAAATGTTGTTTTGCAGATGGTGCTTTTCCATCAGGTCTTTTTGTAGGTACACCTTTGATGTTTTTATCAGCTAAATCACCAGCTGGTCCACATAACACTATATTTACCTCTTTTTTATGTTTTTTTACACTCATAAGAGATATTACCATAGCCATAGCTTGAGTTTGAGAGTTAGCAGAGTTTACTAATACATTTAGACCTTTTGCTTGGTTGGCACTTGAGATTGTTGGTACAACCAATGCTAAAGCTAATACCGATTTTGCAATTATATTTTTCATTTTTTTCCTTAATTTTTAAATTAAGCAATTTTATCTTTTAAAACATAATCTAAACTTAATTTTTAGATTATGTTTAGTTATAAATAATTATGGAATTTTTATATCAATATCCTCTATCATACCTTTTTCAAAGTTTTTATGACAAGCAAAACAATTTGCTTTTCTTTTTACTTTTTTAGATTTGAATATATGTGGGGGTATATCTTTATGGATATCTTTCCATATTTTTATTTTAGTTATAGATTTTCTACCTCTAGCTCCATTTAAAGAGTTCATAACTTTTACAGAAATTTCATGAGTACTATTATCTGCACTGTTATTTTTAAGATATTTAAATATAACAATTTGGTCATTCAAAGATATTCTGTTATCTGTTTTATTGTGATCTGGTGAAATCTCTTCACCAAAATGATTTTTAAGTCCATCTTTAATTCTGTCCCATGAGCTATTTGGTAACATAAATGGGGGATATGGTTTGTGACATGTTCCACACTTATCATTATAAATTGGCATATCAGTTTCATAATGAAATTGTTCAAATTTACTGACAACAAATGGATTATTTCTCCCGTCAGTTGACACAAAAAATACCATAAGTGAAACAAATAAAAATATGTAAGATATCCAAGTTAATGATTTTGCAGGCTTTGAGTCTTCACCCTTTGCTTTTTTATATCCTGTAATCATAGCAAATAACATACTTGTTTTATGATAAAATTGCTCTACTAATACACCTGATACATGTATAACAGCCCAGCCTAATAAAATATATGAAGCGTATATATGAATATCTAATAAAATATCAGCATACATATAGTAGTGATCATTTAAAAATCCAAGATAACCATGACCCTCTTGAATACCATAGATTAAAAGTCCAGAAATAGATATAATAGAACCGAAACCTAATACAATTAAAGTGTACCAACTTGATGCTGGATTGTGACCTGCTGGTATCTCTCTATATCTATTTTCTATTTTTTCTTGAAAATAAAATTTTAGTTTTGTTAAACTTAATTTGAAAGTATTAAATGTAGCATATCTAGGACCTACAAAACCCCATATGATTCTATATACAAGCATAAGTCCAAATATAATTCCAACTGCAACATGCAAGTTAAGTAAGTTTTCATATAGTGAAAAGATAAATGCAAGTGTAAAAGTTGAAGCAATTAACCAATGTATAATTCTTGTGTATATCGGCCAAACAAAAACATGATCTTGCTTTTTATTCAATTATCTTTCCTTATCTGCATTGTAGTTATTGTTGTAATCAATTATATCATATTTAAAATTATAAACATAAAAAAAGGTAGAGAAATAAATCTCCACCTTTTTTAAACATTTGTATTAAAACTATTTGTTTTTAATTAAGAATGATAAAAATTCTGCCATTGAATTGATATCGTAGTCATAACCTTTATCAACTAGTTTTTGCATATTGTGTTCCATGATTTCGTGATCTGTACCACCACCACCAATTCCTGTTCCACCATTTTTAACATCATATAAATCTTGTGCCATCTCACCAGCTGTTCTATCATTAAGAGCAGGTGTTTTCTTTGCAGGATTACCTTCTCCTCTTGCACCATGACACTTAATACAAGATTTTTCATAAACCTGTACTGTTGTATATTTGTATGTTTTCACTTCTTCTGGAGCTTGTTTGTCTCCACAACCTGTTAGTGCAAAAATTGCTACTGCTGATAATGCTATTGTTGATATTGTTTTAGTCATTTTATTTTCTCCTATAATTCTTATATTATGCTTTTCCAGATAACATACCGTAAACTGTCATTGGTTTTAATAAATAAAATTTCAATAACCACCAAATATATCTCTCTTGAGTTGGATCAAGTGGAACCATTGGAGTTGGTTTCTTAGTCCAGTTAAACTCAGCTAACATAACAGTACCAATATTTGTAATAAGTGGACAAACTGTATATCCTGCATATTTAGGATTTGTTTTAACAGCTGCTGCGTTACCTTCCATCATTGATATAACATTATTCACAACAATTTTGTATTGTTTTCTTGCAGATCCACCAGTTTTACCCATTGGAACAGCTGCAATATCACCTAGTGCAAATACATTTGGATATTTTACATGTTGTAAAGTTTCCTTTTTAACTGGAACCCAACCTTTACCTGAACCAACTTTAGAGTTACCAATCTCATCTGGAGCTTTCATAGGAGGTGTTACATGGATAAAGTCATATTGTACTTGAACCTCTTCACTTTTAAGCTCAACTCCATACTCTTCTAAATCTTCATCCCAAGCACCTTTTTCTGTCCAGTGATGGTTAAATGTAGCAGTTTTTGTATCACCATCAATAGCAATTAAGTTATGTTTATAACTCCATTTGAATCCTCTTGCTTTAAATTGATCAACAATTGCATTATGATATTCTTTAACACCAAACATTCCACCACCATTTGGATAGAAATGTAAATCAGCATTTGCTCTTGCACCAGCTTCTTCAAGTCTAGCGTTTGTAAGATACATAATCTTTTTAGGAGCACCACCACACTTAATAGGTGTGTTAGGATGTGTAAATACACCTTTTACTTTTTTACCACTTTTAGCATCAGCAATAAATTTTTGCATATTTGTCCATGTAGCTTCAGAACCATCAGCTGTATAAATAGAAGATACACCTTTTGCGTTCATAGCAGCTACTGCAGCTTTATTATCTCCAGATGAGTATAACTCACCAACATCTTCTAAACCTTTAATTGCACCATAATTAAGTTTACAACCAGCAGCAATAACCATAAAGTCATATTTAACTGTAGTACCTTTATCTGTTGTAACAGTATTGTTATCTGGATCAAATTCGATAGCTTTTTCTTTTATAATTTTTACACCACTTGGAACAAAATCATCTCTTTTATAAGCAATATCTTCTTTTGGCCAAAGACCAGCACCAACCAATGTTTGTCCTGGTTGGTATGATACTGAAAGTGCTTCAGGCTCTATAACTGTAATATCAGGATTTGATAAACTATTTGTAAGTCTAGCAGCAGTTGACATACCAGCTAAACCACCACCAATGATAAGAATCTTACCCTTAGCGTCACTTGCTTGTGCAACAGTTGCAGCTTGGGCTTCTGTACCACCCATCATAAGAGCTGATAAACTACCAACACCCATCATTTTCATTGCATCTCTTCTTGAGATACCTTGATCTTTTAGAATTGCATCTAATTGTTTTAAGTCTTTAGTTATATTTCTATTTTCAATCATTTAGGTTCCTTTTCTTGTTTTAAAAATTACTGCAGGAAGATTATCACAAAAAAAATTATAGATAACTTAATCTGAACACTAGTCAATTAATATTATATATAACTATTACTTATTAGTTTTGCTTTTTTATAATCATCTATATTGTTAATATTTATAAATTGTGATTGGTTTTTGAAATAAATCTCTTTATAATTATTTGTTTGTTTAATAAGATAGTTTATTTTGTGTATATCCTTAGATAATAGATTATTAACATTATTAGCAATGGTATGGCTAAATACTCCACATAAATTATGTTGTTTATCTTTATCTATTGCTATTGTTATATCGAACTCTTTAGAGTTTTCTATAAGCTTTAAAATTGTTGATGTTTCAATTAATGGAATATCAACAGTAATAATAAAAATTTTATTATTAGATAGTTTATTAAAAATTGATTGTAATGCAACCATTGGAGATGAGATATTTTTGTCATTGTCTAAAATTAAATTCATATTATTTGTAAAATTAAATTTATCAGTTTTTGTTGAAACATAAATATTTGAAAATATTTTAGATAATTTGTTGTATTGATACTCTATTAGTGTATTGTAATTTCCAAACGAAAGAAATGATTTGTCTTCACCCATTCTGCTACTTCTACCCCCTGATAATATAACACAAGGGATATTATCTATTTTATTCATATAAAAAACTCCTGTTCTAAACCTTTTTGGTATTTATTTATACTATCTATTAGAATCTGTACTTTTTGAATAGTAGATGATATATTCTTATACTTATTAATTTGTTTTTTATATAGTTCATTTGAACCATGAGTTTGTATTAGAGCATCAATATTTTTTGGGATAAAAAGATTTATATTTTTACATCTATGTAAAATTTCATTTAAATATATCTCAATACCAGCTAAATCAAAATCACCAAAATAAATCATCTTATTTTCTAAACTCTCAATCCATCTTAACATAGCACTATTTCTATATACAAAAAGGATATTTTCTTTTTGAAAGTATTGTAGTTGAGATTCAAAATATACTAAATTTTCAAAGTTCTCTACCCCTACTATTAAAATATCTTGAGAAATTTTTGGAAATTTTTTTAAGAATATTGCACTATTATTAAATAATGGTAATTTTACATTTTGAATCTCACAATTACCATTGACATATAAACCATCTTGTGGTGATATTTTTTTAGCTTTTGTGTGGGAATTAGCTTCAATTAGTTCTTTTCTTGTGCTTGCATTTTCTATATTTTCTATATCTTTATAAACTTCATAAAACTGCTCTTTTACAACTATCTTTTTCCTTTTGGCACTAATAACTACTATATCTATAAGCATCTCCTCTTTTAGCTCATCGATTAAAGTCTTTGGAATCTGTGAGTAGTTTAACTCACCCTGTTCTTTTAGTCTAAGAAGTGTTTTTAGATGTTTCATTATTTTAAAATCAACTCTTTAACTACAGATATTTTATCTATCTTACTTATTAAACTCACCTGTTTATAAGTACCTATAAGTTTTTCATCTGGTGCTCCATTTACAAATACTATCGCTTTTTTATTTGCAAACTCTATTAGCTCTTTTAGATATCTTTGAGATAGTATCCCAACTTCATCAAGGACTACTTGAAAACTTAGCTCTTTTTTAGTAATTTTCTCTTTAAAGATATGAAGCATAGCAACATAAATCATACTTTTTACAAGCACATCTGTACCATTTGAGCCTATCATATCAAGTGACTGAACATATCTGCTATCATTTCCATTTTCAACTACTCTAAACTCTAAGATAAAACTATCTTCTATATCTATGGTTTCATTATTTTCAAACTCTATTAGGTCTATTAGTTTTTTAAACAATTCGATGATTTTTTTACTATCATTTTGCTCTCCAAATAAACTATTTTGTTCAAAAGAGAAACTGTTGTGTTGATTTTCCTCTTTTATTGCACTAAATAATTCAATGATTTTATTGTTGGTTTTTGAATAACGAAGTGCTAATGTATCTATCACTCCTATTTTTATCTCTTGAAATATTTTGGTAATTTTTTTGATAAGTGTTTCAATTTTCCCTTGAGATTCTAAAAGTTTATCATATTGACTGATTATACTATTTATTATTTGACTCAAATTTTGACCAAGCAAATCTTTTGCTTTTTCTATTTTGTTTGATTGATGGTACTCTTTTAATCTGTATGCGGTATCTAAAGCATCTAAATCTTTTGTGATATTTAAAGTATTGTCAAAGATGCCATTTAGTTTTTGAAGTAGTCTTTGCACCTTTGCATAAAATCCTCTATATTTTGATGCTGTATTATCAATCCTACCTATAAGTGTAGCTATATCATCTATGTCATCATTTTTAATATATTTTATACCCCAATCTATGCACTCTACAAAAGTTGAAGTTTTTTCAAACTCTTGTGCTCTTTTGTGTGAATAGTTTTGTTCGTTGAAAACATTTTCTTTTTGATTTAGTGTTTGTTGTAGATTCTTTTGTTTTTCATCTAGTTTTTTTAAAATATCTTCAAAATTATTTTCAAGTGATTTTATACTCTCTTTGATGCTTTTTAGCTCTTTATTTTTACTCTGAATCATATCAAAATACTCTATTTTATCTTTTTTGTATTCGATGATAACAGTTTGATAGCTTTCTATAGTTTTTATAGTCTCTTCAAGTTTTAACTGCTCTTTCTCTAAGCTTTTAAGATGAGTTATATTTACATTTTTATCTTTTAAAAGTGTATGGTATAAGTTCTCTTGATTTTTAATATTTTCTTTCTTTTGCACTTCTAGATTGTTTATCTCAAGGTTTAATTTTTCTAATGGTACTTTAAACTCTAAATCTATTTTTTTAAGCGATTTTGTGAGATATGACTTTTTATTTTTTATATCATTTTCTTTCTCTTTGTTTTGATCGTCTGAAATATTTTCTAAAATTTGCAACTGTTGATTGTGTTCTATTTTACTACTCTTGTATACTTTTAACTTTTTTTGCTTCTCTTCATCAAATAGTTTTTGTGCAATCTTTTTATCTTCAAGTAGTTTTGATATCTTTGTGCTATGGGTTGTTTGAGTTATTTGTAAAGTTTTTATCGTTTCATTTAATTGTCTTTTATCTTTATATCTCTTATTTTCAAAGTTTTTAAACTCTTTATTTAAAGTATCTATTTGCTTTGAAAAAGATTTCTCTGCTTTACTTAAAAGTGTTTTTAGTTTTTTTAAATCACTTTCAAGACCACTTTGAGGTATATCAAGATTTTCAGGTTCAAATTCAAATATAGCATCTGAACTCTCTTTAAACACACCCTCCATATCACTTTGTAAAATCTCATCTTTTAAAAAGTAGATATATTTATCTCTTTGTTTGTCATGTTTATCTATTTTATTTAATAGGCTATTTTGTTTTGGAGATATAAGCGATTTGACAGAATATATTTGCTTATTTATATTTTCGATACTTTGATTTTGTTTCTCCTCTATGCTTTTTTGATGTTGAGCATATATCTCTTTTTTATTTTCAAGTTGTATATCTAGAGTTTGGATCTGTTGTTGTGCTTTATTTATCTCTACTTTTGTATCATCTTGCTGTTTTAAATGCTCTTGATATTTTACTTCATCTTCAAATACAAAAGTTTTATTTTGCAAATCTTTTATCTTATAATTTAACTCTTGTATTTGTGAACCTTGATCTTTTTGTTGATCTTTTTGTTCAAGTGATTTTTTATGATACTCTTCATTTATCTTTTCTAATTCAATTGACTGCTCTTTTTCTATTAAAGAGATTTTTTTATCTTGCTCTTTTTTTAGATCATATATTTTACTTTGGAATATGTTTTTTGAAGTGATAAAACTATTTTCTATAGTTTGAATCTGTAAAGTATGATTTGTTTTTATATCTTCAGACTCTTTGGTTAAAAAATCTTTTTTAGCATTTACCGATTTTAGTTTTTCTCGCTCTATATGTAGTGTGTCATACGCTTCTAGCTTTTGTTCTATATTCTCTTTTTTATACTTATCTTTTTTATTATTTACCTGTTTTAAAAAACTATCAACTCCACCTTTTGACTGATTTAGTTTATCTTTCCTTTTATGGTATAGACTTTGTTCGTAGCCCTTTTTTTCAATCAATACAGAGTGTTCATTTTGTAGCTTTTCAATCTCTTTATTTAAAGTATCTAAAAGTTCAACACACTTTTGCTTGGAGTTACACAAAGTACTCATATCATCTTGAAGTAAACCTTTTGTTTGTTCATATTGATCAAGTGTATTTATCACCTCTTTTATAATAGAACTGTTTTGTTCATAATATTTTATATCTTCATAGTAACCATTGAACCTACTTAGATATCTTTGTATTTGAGATATATCTATCTTATTATCAATTCCTAGTGATGATACTATCACTTTTTTTATAGCATCACTATCTACTTTTGAGTTTATAAATATATTTGATAAAGTTTTTGTAAAACTCTCATAATCTTTTGCTTCAAAGAGTGAGAAATATTTTAGCTTGTGATTTTTACTATAAAGTATCTCTTTATACTTTGCCCCATTTTGGATGATATTGCTACAAGTTCCTAACTCTTTTAGTTTTATAAAAAGTTCAGCTGGTAAAAGTGGCTCATCATTTTTAGTGTATATCTCTTTGATATTTGGCATAGTATTAAAAAGTGTAAATCGAAACTTCACAGCACCATCTTTATAAGCAGTTACGAGTACATATTTATCATCTTTTTTATACACATAAGCTATATAAGAGTTTTCATACTCAAAGTAATAATCACTAAAAGATATCTTTTTATTGTTACTAATACCAAGACCTGTTGAAGATGCTGTATAAAAATAAAGTATAGCTCTTAAAAGTGTAGTTTTTCCAGCACCATTTGCCCCTATAAAAAGTGAGTTACCATCCACACTTACGCTAGCAAAATCAAACTTAGCTGATTTTATTAAAGTTACTTGCTTAAGACCGTTCATCTATTATCTCCCAATGACCTTTCCTAGCTGTTCCAACTCTTTGCAGCTTATTCTCACTTTTTAATTTTGCTATTTGTTTCTCTACAGCTCTTTGTGTTAAGTCTAATTTTTCAGATAATATTTTCATAGTCAAGGTTGGGTCTTGTTTTAAAAGAGATAAAATTTTATCTTCGGTGTTTACCGAACTCTTTACCGAACTCTTTACCGAACTTTTTATACTTTTTAAAATAATTTCAAGCATAAATTCTACAAATAGTGTAGATTCTCCCAAGCCACCTGAATCCTCCAATGCTTTGTAGTAGTCTTCTTGATAGTCTCTAACAGCACTCTCAGTAGGAATTGCATTAAATACTTTTCTCCAATGATATAAAATCACACTTTGCCAAAGTCGTCCAATACGACCATTTCCATCACTAAAAGGATGAATAAATTCAAACTCATAGTGAAATACACAAGATTTTATAAGTATATGTTCATCACTATTTTTAAGCCAATCAAACAGATCTCTCATCAAGCCAGGAACCACACCAAAAGGTGGTGCAACATGACTAACACCATCTTTACTTCCAACTCCTACATTTACACCCCTAAAACTTCCAGCCGTTGTCAAAATATCATTCATTAAAATCTTATGTGCTTTAAGTAAATCAACCAAACTATCGTATCTATAGTTTTCAAATTCTTTATAAGTATTGATCACACCCTCAACCTCTAAAATCTCTTGGTAAGTTCCTAAAACTCTTTTACCCTCTAACATAGATGTAATTCGATCTTCACCCATAAAATTACCCTCTATCTCTAAAGTTCCTGCTAATGTTTTAATACGATTTTTTTTACGAAGCTTTGGTGTTATTATTGTATTGGCTTCAAATTCTATTTTAGTAAGTTCTTCACCTATTGCTGTAGATAAAGACAACATCTTACTTGTAATACTATACGGTGGTTTATACATCTTCTATCCCCTTACCCTTTTATCTCAATCTTGTTAAAAAACTCGATTAGATAATCACAACTATCAAGTACGATAAAAGAGTGCATATATTCATCTTCTAAAGCGATAAAGCCTCTTTTTTCTAATTTACTGATAAGTGAAGAGATATTGTCTTTAAGTGTTTCACCAGTTAAGTTTTTAAGGCGGTCAAGTTTGATTTTTAAAGTTACATCATCTTTTATTTTATTTTCTATATCATTTACACTAAAGCGACTCCCCACTCCAAACATAGGATCAAAATGGTAAAAGAAACTTAAAAAATCTATCATATCATAGATGGTTGAAAGTTTTTGCTCTTTGTTTTCAAGTGAACTAAAATAACAATAACCATTTTTAAGTTTCAACTCAACCCCTATAAACTCATACAACTCTTTTAGTTGTGCAAAATACTTTTCACTATATCTATAAAGTTTAGCTTGCTCTTTTGATGGGCTATTTTGAGATAAAAATCTACCATCTTTTAAATAGGAAAATATCTTTTGTGTTTGTTGTTTATCTAGCTGTAAATTTTGCATCTTAGCCCTTATAATATATCTTTTTAAATTGTGTTTGTTGTACTTGTAAGCTGCTATCTTCTATAGTATATTCTTGTTCATAAAGCAAGATAAGTTTACAATATAGTTGCATAATCTCTTCAAAGCTTTTATCTTTTAGATCATTGTTTGAAAGTAAAAACTCTATGAGGTTTTGATTTGAAAATTTAAAATTTAAGTGCAAACTATACACATCCACAAAGTTATGCTCTTGTTTATCTTCATGAAATGTTATCTTAGAAGCTTTTTTTGTTTTTGCTTTGATATTTAAAGATGATTTTTCAAGTATAGTATAAAACTGCTCATCTCTTACTATATCGTCATCAAGTCTAGTCTTTATAGTTATTTGGTTTTGTAATATATTAAATTTATCTATCATATGCAAAAGATTTGTATCCTCTTTTATAGAAAGACTATCTTTTAGCTCTTTTAGTTTTGTGATTTTTTCTATAAATATATTTTTACTCATAGCTTTGTTGATATATTCACACACATCTTGAGTTAGAGAAATAAGTGATCTGTTTATCTCTTGGTGGTTTTGTTTTGCTGAAACTATTATGCTATTTAGCTCACTATTGTAAAACAAACTAAGTCTTTGGTGATACAAAGTTAAAAAACTATCAAACTCATTAAGAGCTAATGTAAGCTCTTTTAGTTTTTGTTCATAAAACCTTAACTCTTTTATTTTTAAGCTAAATTGGTCTATATTTTTATATACTCTATCTATATGAATACGCAGTTTGAAAAGATTTTGGGTGAGTATAAAATCACACTTTTTTATCTCTCTTCTTATTTGAGGTATAAAGCTGTTTTGTTTTTGTTTGTATTCTACTATGATATCTATTTTGTGTTTAAGTGCTTCAATCTTCTCATAGATGATAGAGACCTCAATATTCTCATCGATATTAAGATAGTTTTCTAAAAAACCTATCACTCTTTGATCTAAAAATATCTTATCATCAACTTTTTCTACTATTTCAAAGTTTTCTAATACTTCAAGCTTTGTATAAGATATAAATTTCTCACACTCATCAATTAGCACTGTTTTATCGCGATGCTCAAAAAGATAAAAGATAAAATCTTTATGGTAGCTAAGGTTTGAGAAAAGTTTTTCTATTTTCATAATATATTTTGTTTAGCAATAACTAAAATAATTATAATATAACTTTCTATTAGATAGTTATAGGATCAGTTATATATCCACTTATTGCACTAGCAGCTGCAACAGCACTATTAGATAAATATACTTTAGAAGTTCTACTTCCCATTCTCCCTACAAAGTTTCTATTTGTTGTAGAGATACAAACCTCTTCATCACCTAAAATACCCATATATCCACCTAAACATGCACCACAAGTTGGATTTGATACAACTGCACCAGCATCAACTAAAATATCAATATATCCAAGCTTTGTAGCTTCTCTTAAAATCTTTTGAGTTCCAGGAGTTACAATCATTCTTGTATGTTGAGCAATTTTTTGCCCTTTTAACATCTCTGATGCTACTTTTAAATCACTAAGTCTTCCATTTGTACAACTACCTACAAATACTTGATCTACTTTTATATTATCAGCAACTGCTTGAGTTATAGAGTGTCCGTTTTCTGGTAAAAATGGATATGCAATAACAGGCTCAAGTGCAGATACATCTATGTTTAAAACTTGACAATATGAAGCATCTTCATCACTTTGGTGAATTTTTGGTTCAGCTCTTAATCCGTCATTTGCCTCTGCTCTTTCATCTAAAAATTGTTGTGTGATCTCATCATAAGCAACTATTCCAGATTTTGCTCCAGCCTCAATAGCCATATTACAAAGTGCAAATCTATCATCCATAGTTAAGTGTTCTATTGTATCACCAGTAAATTCAAGAGTTTTATATAAAGCTCCATCAACACCAATCATTCTAATAATCTCTAAAATTAAATCTTTACCAGTTACATATTTACTTGGCTTTCCACTAAATACAACTTTAATAGACTCAGGAACTTTAAACCAATTCCCACCTGTAATCATAGCAAATGCCAAATCTGTACTACCCATACCAGTACTAAATGCACCTACAGCACCATGTGTACAAGTATGACTATCTGCACCAATTATTACATCACCTGGAAGAACTAAACCTTTTTCAGGTAAAAGTGCATGTTCAATACCCATATCTTTTTCATCAAAAAAATGTTTAAGATTATGTTTTGCTGCAAAATCTCTTGAGATTCTTGCTTGATTTGCAGAAGCTATATCTTTTGCAGGTATAAAGTGATCAAGTACGATACTAAATCCATCAGGATTAGCTAGTTTCTCTACACCACTCTCCTCAAATGCTTTGATAGATATAGGAGTTGTTATATCATTTCCAATCACCATATCAATAGGACTTCTTACAATTTCACCTGCAAAAACTTCCTTGCCTACATGCTCGCTAAATATCTTTTCTGTTATCGTTTGACCCATATTTATATCTCTTTTTTATTCTATTTTTTGTGATTATATCTTAATTATGCTTTATAATATTTTTTGGATATAATTTATTTTAAAGGGGTTTTGTAATCATAATACAAAAGATGTATTAGATGAGGTAAAGAGTAAACTTATATAATTAATAAGTGTAAATAAAAAAACATTATGTTATTTATTAAATACCAATGGCAACTCTATGAAAAATTTTGCACCATTTTCTGTATTTTTCACACTTAAAGTACCCTTTAAACTTTCTGTAATTATTTTTTTACTCATATGCAATCCAATACCTGTACCATTATTGTGTTTTTTAGTTGTAAAATAAGAATCGAAAATATTATACATAATCTCTTCTGGTATGCCACCACCATTATCTTCAATTGTGATGATAGCTTCATTGTCAATTTTAATAAGTTCAATTTTTACCCATGGATTGTTGATCTTATTTTCCAATAATGCATCTTTTGCATTATTAATTATATTTATTATCACCTCTATTAACTCACCTGAAACTGAGTGAATATATAGAGGTTCTATATTAGTTATATCACTTTTCATTGTGATATGAGAATCTTTCAAAGCAATATTAACCATTTCAATTGATAATTTTATTTCATTTTGCAACATAATATCTTTAAGAACTTTTTCATTAGATAAAAAATTTCTAAATATATCAATTATATTTGAGAGATATTCGGTACTTTGAACAATTTTATCCATATCATTAGGTAAATTTTCTATATCTAATGTATCATATTCAATATGAATTCTAATAGAAGAAGCCAAAGTTGAAATTATACCTAATGGTTGTCTCCATTGATGAGCTATATTTGCTATCATCTCTCCAGCAGAAGCTAACTTATTTTGCTCCATAAGCAATAACTCTTTTTGTTTATTGTATTGCTGTTCAATTTCAACTTTATCTAATAATGCAGTATTTAATTCTTTTAAATTCTCTTGTTCTGTAATATTATCATGAATTGCAATATACCCAATAATTTGATGATTTTTATCATATTCAGGTGAAACAATAGTTTCGCTCCAATAGTAGCTACCATCTCTTTTCAAGTTTTTGATTTTACCGTACCATTTATTACCAAATTGTATCGTATCCCACATTTGTTTAAATATATCAGCTTGCATATCTGGATGTCTAGTTATATTGTGTGACTGACCAATTAATTTATCTGATGAATATTGAGTTGATAAACAAAACATATCACTAACTTCAGTAATAATACCTTCTAAATCAGTTTTCGAATAATTTACATGATTGCTTATGATATTAAGTGAATTTGCTAATTCATTTGTTCTCTCTTCAACTTTAAGATCCAATAATTTATTGTGTTCTGCAAGCTCTATTGTTTTTTGCAGTAATTGTTCTTCTTTTTTCTTGATATCTGTTATATCTAACACAGATGTGATTCTAAGTGTTTTTCCATCTTGAATAATTGTTTTACCTTTGACAACTGCAGGATATGTTGTGCCATCTTTTCGTAAGCACATAATTTCATATGTTGCTTCACTTTGTTGGTTGATATGCTCTAAGATGGTTGGTATTGATTCTTTCATAACATTATCTAAAATATTTATACCAACTATCTCTGACTCATCACCTATTTGATACATTTTCATTCCCGTATCATTTATTGATACGCATCTGTTATTTTCATCAATCACTACAATACCATCATGGGATGAGTCAAGTAATGCCTTTGTCATTTTTAAGTTATTTTTTAGTTTTTTAGTTTTTTCTTCTATGTTATGTTCTAGTTTATTTTTATGTACAATATTTTTATATATGAAATAAAATAAAAACATCAATATTAAAAATATGAGTATATTTTGATATTTATAATCTTTTAGTACAGAATGGATATTATCATTTTCAGTACATGATACTAAATATGCAGCATTACTATTTTTTTCGGTATCTTTTATAGGTAAAAATGATACAACTTTAATGGTCTCTTTAAATGGAGTGTATAGTGCAAATGCTTGATTGCTTTTCATATTTGATACTATTTTATTTTTGATATTCTTCATAACATATAATCTAGTTTCTTCTAATAAAGTTTTATCTGAATGTTTAGACAGTGTGTATAGATAGTTTTCATTTTCAATACTGGTGATATACTTTTGAATTTGCTCTTTAGGTTCCCATGCTTTTACACTCATAATATGTTTATTAACTAAAAAATGTGTATGAATTTTATTTACTACATGTAATTTATCTTGTAACTCATATGAAGCCAATGAAATTTCTACTGCACCTAAATAGTTTTTTTCTTTATCATAAAAAGGAAATACATAACGAAATCCATGTGTTGTTTTTCCTTGTTCGAACCCATATATATCATTTTTAGTTTCATTTGTATATTTAAAACTATATCGTATATCACTTAAATCATCACCATACTTGCTTGGTTTGTGCATTCTTAAAAATGAAGTATTATTTGGAAATACAAATTGAAATTGAAGTATGCCCATATTTTTAATTCTATTATAAGTGGGTGTAAGTAGTGTATATAACTTTTTTCTTAAAATATCTCTTTGTTTTTGTTTTGCATCCTTGGCTTGTGAAAATATATTAATTATATCTTCTTGGTTTTCTATATAATGTTTAATACCTTTTACATTATTAAGAAAATTTAGTTTACTAATTGAATAGTGAGTTTGCAGAATTTTAACTTGCTTATCTAAAGCACGCTCAATAATTTGATTTTTATTATTTGTATTGAAAAATAGAATTATTCCAAATACAAATAAAAAAATTGACATCATGATTAATTTTAATTTCATTGTTAAATCTTTAGTAATCTTTTTGTAAAATAGTATGAAAGTATACTGTAAAATTTATAAATATTGATTGATATAAAATAAGTTGATTTGTAAAAAATACAATACTATTTATAAGCAATTTAAAGATATAATCACGGCTATGATAAAAGAAAATATAATATTAATTGGATTTATGGGTGTCGGTAAGGGTACAGTAGCTCGTGCTTTAGTAAAAAATAGTGATTATTTTGCTGTTGATACTGATGATTTAATAGAGAGTTTAGAAAATAAAAAAATAAAAAAAATATTTGAAGAAAATGGGGAAGCCTATTTTAGAGCATTGGAAAAAAAATGTGCTTTGTGGTGTCAAAAAAATATAAAAAGTTCTATTATCTCTACAGGTGGTGGGTTTTATAAGCAACCAAATTTAAAAAAAATTGGTAAAGTGGTATATTTACAGTCAACTTTTGAAGCTATTTTAGAAGGTTTACGAAATGCCCCAAACTCTAAGAAAAAATTTAAAAAAAGACCACTATTAAATGATTTAAAAGAGGCAAAGAAAATTTATAATCAAAGAGTTAAAGAGTATGAAAAAGTGGCTGATATTATTATAAATGTTGAAGATTGGGATGAAAAAAAAGCTGTTAAAAATATTTTAAAACAGATAATTTAAAAGTAAACAAGGAAAATATAAATTGAAAATTATAAACACTAAAGATGCAACTTTTAAAGAAGATTTTGCAGAGATATTGGGTCGTGGAAAAGTTGATATTAAAAAAGTATCTGGAATTGTAAATGGTATCATTGATGATATAGTTGAAAATGGAAATAAAGCAGTTATAGAACATAATACAAAGTTTGATAACTGGACAGCTTCAAGTGAAGATGAACTTTTTATAGATGTAAAAGATATGAAAAATGCTTATGATAATATGGATGAAAAGTTGAAAGAATCATTACATTTAGCATATGATAGAATTAAATCATTTCATGAAAAGCAGCTGCCAAAGTCATGGTTGGATTATGAAACAAATGGAACAATTACTGGACAAAAAGTAACAGCAGTTGATAGAGCAGGGCTCTATATCCCTGGTGGAAAAGCTGCTTATCCATCATCACTTCTTATGAATGCAATTCCAGCAATTGTTGCAGGTGTCCAAGATATAGTAGTTTGTACACCAACACCAGACAATGAACCAAATGATTTACTTTTAGCTGCTTGTCATCTATGTGGTATAGAAAAAGTTATGAAAGTAGGAGGCGCTAGTGCTATTGCTGTTATGGCGTATGGAACAGAAACATTTAAAAAAGTTGATGTTATAACAGGTCCTGGTAATATATTTGTAGCAACTGCTAAAAAACTTGTATTTGGTGAAGTAAATATTGATATGATTGCAGGTCCTAGTGAGATAGGAGTATTAAGTGATAGT
Organism: Campylobacterota bacterium; assembly: GCA_034660095.1. GTDB lineage: Bacteria > Campylobacterota > Campylobacteria > Campylobacterales > Arcobacteraceae > JAIOSF01. The sequence continues at coordinate 17,269 of JAYEIM010000257.1, forward strand.
ACAGCAAATCCAGATTATTTAGCTATTGATTTACTTTCTCAAGCAGAGCATGATGAGATGGCTAGTTCTATTATGATAACAACTGATAGTAAAATAGCTCAAGAAACAAGTGATAATGTAGATAAATACTTAAAAGAACTTTCAAGAAATGAAATAGCTAAAAAATCTATAGATGAAAGAGGTTGTATTATTGTAACTTCTTGTATGGGAAATGCTATTAAACTTATGAATGAGATAGCACCAGAACATTTAGAAGTTATGACTGAGTCGCCTTTTGAATTGTTACCTAAAATCAAACATGCAGGAGCAATATTTTTAGGACAAAATACACCTGAACCTATTGGTGATTATGTAGCTGGTCCAAATCATACTTTACCAACTGGTGGAACAGCTAAGTTTTATAGTCCACTTGGTGTAGAGAATTTTATGAAAAAAAGTAGTATAATAAGTTTTTCACAAAATGCGATAAATGAGATAGGTGAACAGTGTGCATTGTTAGCAGATACGGAAGGTTTAACAGCCCATGCTAAAAGTGTAAGAGTTAGAATAGAAAATAAAACAAAAAAACATTAAATAAAATAAGTATAAGGAATTAAAAATGGCAAATTATGAAGCACTATTTGAAGATGAAGATAATATTTTTGGAGGATCACCTCAATCAAAATTTTGGGATATAGCAAACACAGCTAGTAATGATGTAGTAAGAGATCAAATGGATAAGTTTATAGAGAAATTTGCAGCTATGGAGAAAATGTTGATGAAAGAGCATGGTGAAGAGGAGCTTAATGGTGTTGTAAATAAATATATTTTTGAAAATAGTATGGAGATTGAAAATCATAAAAAAAGTGCTTATGTTGAATTAGCTGGAGAAATTGTAATAAGACTGGACAGCTAAAATAAAATGGTTGAGTTGGTTGAAGTAAAAGAGCAAATTTTAACTTTTGTAAAAGATTGTGGAGATGCAAGAAGTTTAGAACTTCTTGACCTTTTATCCCAAGGTAAGATGTTGAGATCAAAATTGATTTTAAAAATTGCAGGAGTATCGGACGAAAGTATAAAACTTTGTGCTGTTGTTGAGATGATACAGTCAGCTTCACTTTTACATGATGATGTTATAGATGAAGCTGATACAAGAAGAGGAAAACCATCTATAAACGCACTTTTTGATAATAAAACTTCAATTATGTTTGGAGATATTTTATACTCTAAAGCTTTTACTGAGCTCACCAAAATGGACAAAGATATAGCTTATGAGATAGCATCTTCTGTAACAAAACTAAGTATTGGTGAGTTACATGATGTTGAGATGGCAAATAATTTTAATACTTCATATGATAAATATTTCAATATGATTTATAATAAAACTGCATCTTTAATAGAAGCTAGTGCTAAAAGTGCTGCAATTATTGCAAACAAAGATAAAGAGGCTTTCGCTTTATACGGAAAAAACCTTGGACTTGCTTTTCAAATGATTGATGATATTTTAGATATTACACAGACAAGTGAAACTTTAGGGAAACCAGCTATGTTGGATTTTGTTGAGGGTAAAGTTACAATCCCTTATCTTCTTTTACACGAAAGAACATTGCATAAAGATAAACTAGAATCTTTATATAAAAAAGAATTATCTAATGATGAACAAAAATGGATAAAAGATGAGATGATAAAATATAATGTTTTAATAGACAGTATATCACAAGCTCAAAAGTTGGGCTTTGAAGCAGTTGAAGCTATAAAGTTTGATGATAGTGAAGATTTAAAAAATATTATGAATCAGATGATAAATAGAGGATTTTAAATGGTTTTAAGTATATTATACCTTAGTTGCGATGATGCATCTGTATTTGACTTTATTGGATATAGTTTAGAAAGTTCATTAGGTGATTGTACTATAAAAAATTTTATATCTGATAATGAAAAAGATGCTGTAGATATACTTGAATTTAATAATATAAATTTAATAGTTGCAGATATGAATATTGACTCTATCTATTCTTTTGAATTTTATGATAAATTACATTTAGATGTAAAGTTTAATGATATACCATTTGTATTTTTATCTTCAAATGAAGAGGACCAAGAGATATCAATATTAAAAGGATTAAGTAATTTCTTTTTAAAACCTTTGGATGTTGATCAATTACTTAAAACACTACATAATATTTTAGATAACACAAAATCTAATAAAACACAAAATTTAGATTATGAACTTGATTATGATGATATGGATGATAATTCTGAGAAAATAGAACTTTTAAATCAAATCTTAGAAGATAGTAAAACAATAGAATCTAAAATCTTAGAAAATGAGACAACTAAAATTGTTGAATTATCTAAAAAAATACAAGATAATACAACTCAATTATTACAAATTAATACTTCTAGTTACTTTTATTAATAGCTATTGAAGAGATATATAATATATATGTCTTTTATTTAATTCTTTTATTTGTTCTTTAGTTTCAACAGAAGTAGCAACTACATCTATGCTTAATGTATCAGTTATTATATCTAAAGCACTTATAGATTCATTTGATTGATCTAAAAGGTAAGAACAATCTGACTTGATATATTTTGGATTTAGTTGTTCAAGATAAGAGTAGCTATCTGCTTCACCAGTAAAAGAGTTAATAGCAAATTTAAATTTAAATTTATTGAATAATTGAACATAGCTTTTTATTAGATTTGTATTAGCAATAGTAAATGTATCTGATACTTCAAATGTTAAATCAATATCATTAGGTGTATTTTTAAACAAATCTTCTAATTTATCAATACTATTTTTATCTTTTATAAATTCATTTAAAAGATGAATAGAATATTTTGTATTGTTATCTTTTGCAATAAATATATTTTTTAATGCACTTATATAAACTTTATCTATTTGCCCTAGATTAATAGTATTAGCTATAAACTCTTTATTCTTATATGATTTGTTTTTGTTCTCCTCTATCTTCATTTCTAAAATATTATGATATAAAGTGTTAGATTTAGTATTTAAAACCTGTAAACTATTAGTGGAAATTGAATTATTCACTATAGAATTTTCTATTATTTCTCTCCATTGTTCTTTCCCTAGAACATTTTCATCTTCTTTCTCTTCATATAGATGTGTATTATCATTTTCTTTTGATTTTGCTATAGATAACGCATTATCTGTTTTTGTCATAAGCTCACTAATCAGTGTATTTGGGTTATATCTAAATATACCAATATTTATAAAAATATCATCGCCATTTAGATTATTGGCTTTTATTAGTTTAGAAAAACTTCTATTAATTCTTCTTGCAATATCACTTGAAATACTAGCATCACAGTCGTGTAATAAAAGTGTAAATTCTGTCCCATTTACTCTTGATATTACTCTATTCTCATAATTTCTTGTAATTTTTTTTAAACTATTTGCAAACTCTAAAAAAAGATTATCAGCTTTCTGTCTACCTAAGCTTTGATTTAAAATTTGTGCTCCACCTAAAGCAATAAATATTACACTTCCTCCATTGGTTTTATTTGCAATTTTTAGTATTTCAGGTATTTTTATCATTAAGTATCGTCTATTAAATAGTTTTGTAATTGGATCATTATAAAGTAATTCTTTATTTCTTTTTGCAGATTCCTCACCTTTTTTAAATATATCTTGTACTTTTAATGACATATTATTCATAGATATAGATACATTTTTAAGTTCTATTGTCCATGGAATATTTGTGATTTTATTAAATTTTCCATTTGAAATTTCTTTTGCAAGATTATCAATATTTTCCAATGGTTTAAGTATAAATCTCAAAAATACAAGTAGTATTATAAATGATACTAAAAAAGAGATAATTGAATAATAAATTATATATTTAGCCTGTTGATATAGTTTTAGATAAGCATCACCAGCATTAGTACTTACATAAATAATTGCAGATGTTTTCCACCCATCACTGATTTCACTTTTTGATTCTTGATTTTCTATGTGAATTAAATCAATAAACCATTGTGGTACACTATCAAATTTTTCATTTTTTGTAACTTTTGTTAAAACAATTTGTATTGGTAAATTGATTGAAATTTCAATTGAATTTAGATCATTGTACATAGTAAATGATATTTTTAAATGATTTTTATGGAAAGTTTTAGAAGGGATAAATGAATATATATTATTATGACCCTGTGATTCACTTTCAAGATCTAATAATTCATTTTCTATATTTAAATCATCTGCAGGGCTTAGTATTTCTCCATCATTTTTATCTATTTTAATATCTTTTATTTCAAATTGTTTAAATTCTTCTTTTAATTTGATATTTTTTATTAAATCATTTTTTGTAAAATTAAACTCAACATCTTCTAGGCGAATCTCTTTATAAAAGCCTCTATTTGCAATTGCACTTATTGTTGATTTTATTTCTGGATCATATTTATCTGAAATCAACCCTTTTAAATTCATTCCTAGTAGAGTTGCAGTATCTTGAGATTTTGTTTTAGACTCTATCTCTAAATATGATTTGAAGTTATTCATACTTATTATAAAATTTCCTGTAAATATTAGAGTAAATATAAACAGTATGATTATATGTAATTGTTTTGATAGTTTCATTGTTTTTCCTTTAAATTTTTGACATCATTTGTTGCCATTGTTTTAGATTGTTATCACCTTTTTTTTCTAAATCTTTTGTTTTGTTTTGAGCTTTCCAAAGTCCAGATGCATTAAAACTATAAATAGGTTTTAAGTCTTTTCTTTTTGTAGCTAATTTTAAAGATTTAACAATATTATCTAGTACTATGGGTGTAGAATTTACTTTATGATAATAGTTTAGTACCATATGTGCTTCATCATATTTTTTTGATTTTTGCTTTAGTTTAACATAAGTAATTTTTAGTTTTTTATCAGGGATACCAATAGTTCTAAGCGCAAAATATTTTGCAATTGCATAATCCTCACAATCACCAGCACCTTTTCCTAAAAATTCAAATGGTGATGCCCAATAGTCATTTTTTTGCCATAAATCTCTATCTTTAACATATTTAAATTTATTAAAAAAATCGTTTACTGTTTTTAGTTTTTTTACTATTTTTTTATTTTTAACAGACTCAATCATTTTATCCCAAAGTACAACTCTTTGTTTTGCTTGTTCACCATATTTTTTTTCAATTTTATTTAAGTTTTGTTTGGAAATATTATGTAATCTATTGGCAATAAGAATCTGATTTATAAAAAAAATAGATAAAGTGATGACAATAATTTTTTTCATATATAAAAGAAATTTATTTTCTAAAAAGAGTTACTTTGTTCTGAAAATATAGGCTTTGCTATAAGCTTTCCTTGAGAATTTAAATAACCTACTTTCCCATATAATATAACTTTTGCTAGTCCATTTGAAAAATCATATCCATAATCATAGATCGGTTTAACTAGTACATTACAATTGTTATCTAAATATCCCCATTTACCAGTTAATTCTGTTCTTAGAAATTTTTCCTGTTGAAAATATATTCTGTCATAAATTGGTTTTATTTTTAAATTGATATTTTTATCAATACATCCATATTTATTATTTTTTTTTACAATAGCAATATTACCTATAAATTGGTCTATTGAATCATAAATTGGTTTTAAAATCACATTGAAATTTGTATCTATAAGACCAAATTTACCACCAACTTCTACTTTTGCATAGTTATTAAAATATGTTGATATAGAATCATAAATTGGTCTAACTAAAAATTTTCCATCTAAATCAATAATGCCAAATTTTCCATCATAATATTTTATAATCATATATGTTGTAGACTTTACAGTTACATATTTTATTTTTTGATATTGTGGTTTAATGATAATATTACCATTTTCATTCATGATACCTTTTTTAGATACCTCTTCTATTGTTGTATATTTAGGTTCATTTTTTTCACAGCCGATAAAGATAAAGATAAATAAAATTAAATATATATTTTTCATAATTATTTATTTGTCTTGCTTAAGATTAATTACAAATTCAATTCTTCTTGAAAGTTCTTTGTTTTCAGTACCATCTTCATTATATATAAGTTCAGAAGATGATTTTCCTTTAGATTCTATTGTTGTAGTTATCCAGCCATAGTTTTCTAAAATTAGTGGATTATCTAAATCTTTTAAATATCTTAACACTTCATCTGCTCTATTTTGTGACAATTGTAAATTGTACTGATATCTTTCATCATCATCTATCGCTTTTGAATATTCTGAAGATGTATGACCATTTATGATCACTTTATTTATATCAGATTGAAAGTATAAAAGTATATTGATATATCTTGGTAAAAAGTTATCTAATATTTTTTTTAAAGGTTCATTAATATCTTTTTTTGCAACACTAAACATAAGAGTTGTATCTTCTAATTTAAATGCTAAAGTATCTTTTTGTAAAGATGCATTCCAAACTACAAAATCATTTTCAAACTCCTCCATTAATGCTTTATATAGTTCATCATTTGTATTTAGCACAAATAGATTCTCAACTTCCGCAATATTATTTGTATCTTTAGTTTCTACTTTTATCTCTTGTTGTATATTTGGTTCAATTGTAGTATTATTATCTAAAACTATATCTATCTTTTCAATTGCTATTTTACAGTATTGATCTAAATCATTGGCAATAAGTAGTTTTGTAATATATGTGTTATTATTTCTTGAACTATTGTTTAATGTGGAGATATTATTGTTATCTTTTACATTTCTATATGCACCATTACATATTAGGACTTTAGCTATCTCTGTATCATTATTTCTTGTAGCATCTAATAGTGGAGTGTCTTTATAACTATCTAATGTATTTAGATCAACATTTTGCTCTATTAAATATTTTACTATCTCTAAATTATGTAATCTTACTGCTAAATGTAGCGGTGTGTAACCATATTGATCTGGTTGATTTTTCAGTACATTCTTTTCTATTAATAATTTCACAAGCTCTATATCATTTGCTCTGACTGCATCATGTAAAGCATTTTCAGTTGTAAAATCATTATTTACTATAGCAGCTTTTTGTTCAAAAGTGTTGTTGTTTATTATTTGATTTGCATTTATATTATTAGAAATAAATAATATAAATAATAAGAGTAATAGTTTATCTTTCATGTAGTGCGCCATCCTTAACTTTTAAAATTGGTTTTAATATAAAATCCATAATTGTTTTTTTGCCAGTAACTATATCAACACTAGCAACCATACCTGGAATAATTGGTAGTTTTTCCCCTCTATGTTCTATATAGTTCTGATTTGTTTTTACAACAATTTTATAGTAACTTTTTCCATCTTTAGAATCAATATCTTTTATACTATCAACTGATATTTCCACTATAGATGCCTCGAGTCCACCATAAATTGAAAAATCGTAAGCTGTTAATTTAACTAATGCTTTCAAATCTGGATGGATAAAAGCTATATCCTTAGGATCTATTTTAGCTTCGACTAGTAGTATATCACTATCTGGAACAATCTCTATTAAATCAACACCAGATTGTACTACTCCACCTATAGTATTTATGTTTATCTGTTTTATCATCCCATCTACAGGGGATTCTATAACTGTTTTTGCCAATTTATCTGTATCAGTTACTAGTCTTGCTTCAACTGTTTTAATCTCACTTGTTATTTTTTGCAACTCAACCGATATTTCTGATTTATATGATTGAAGTTTCTCTTCTATTTGTGCGTTTAACTCTTCAATTGCAAATTTTGATCTAGGGATTGATAGCTTAGCTGATTGTATCTCACCCTCTAAAGTATTAAGCTCTTTCTCTTTATCTAATAATTCTATTTTAGATTTTGAACCAGATTTTGTAAGTCTTTTTATAGTTGTATATTGTTTTTTTACAAGTTGTAGTGATTTTTTCAATTGTGAATATTTTGATCGTATCTCTACAAGTTCTTGTTTTTTTTGTTTATATTGTAGTTTTGTAACTTTTAAAGAGTTTCTTCTTTCATAAAACTTATTTTTAAAAATATTTTTCTGTGAAGATATATACTCTTGAGCATTATCTCGCATATATTTATCAAACTTTAGTTTTGGTAAAGAGCCTTGATAATCTGTAGATAGCTCTTTTTTGAGTCTTATAGTTGCAACTTTTAAAGATAAAATATTTTCTTGTGTTTCCTCAAATGAAGCTTGAAATCTTGTAATGTCAATTCTCATTAACGCTTCACCTTTTTTTACATGGTCACCCTCTTTTTTAAGTATAGCTGTTACTATACCATTGTCAAAATATTGAACTTTTTGTATTTTACTTGATGGAATTACTTTCCCTTCTCCTCTTGTAAGTTCATCAATTTGTGCTAGATTTCCCCATACAATTAAGATTAATACCAATGAAATTATAGTAAAAAATAAATAATCAACTTTTCTTTTAATTGTTTCATTCGCTATACCATAAAGCGAATTTATAAATTTTAAGTCACTATTTGCCATAATTAACTCTTCCCTTTTGGTGACAATACTTTTTCTTTAGGACCATCTGCTACAATTTTACCATTGTCTATGATAATAACTCTATCTACAAGTGTTAAAAGTGCCATTTTATGTGTTACAACAATTAGTGTTTTATCATCTATAATGCTTTTAATTCTATTTATAAATTGTGTTTCAGTTTGTTTATCCATTGAGTTTGTTGGTTCATCCATGATTAATATTTCTGGATTTGATACTAATGCTCTTGCTAGTGTTACAGATTGTCGTTCACCGCCACTTAAGCCTTCACCTCTTTCTCCTACAATTAAATCATACCCTGCCTCATGTTTTCCTAAAAAGTCATGAACACCAGCTAGTTTTGCAACAGCTATTAACTCTTCATCACTTACATACTGTTCCCCAATTGTGATATTATCTTTAATAGAACCCATAAATAAAAATGCCTCTTGTGGTACACACCCCATAGATTGTCTTAAATCCGAAGGATCTATTTGTCTTACATCTGTTTTATCGACTAGAACTGAACCTTTTGTTGGTGAGTACAAATTCATAATAAGTTTTGCTAAAGTTGATTTACCTGAACCAATTTTCCCTAGAATGGCTACTTTTTCACCCTCTTTAATTGTAAGATTTATATTATTTAACACATCATATTTTTGATCTTTATAATGAAAAAATACATCTTTAAACTCTATATTTCCATGTAAATGTGGACGACTAAGATAGTTTTTATTTTTCTTCTCTGTATCCATCTCCATAATTTCATCAATATTATTCAGAGCAATCATACTTTTTTCATATCTTAAAATCATACTCACTATTTGTCCTAAAGGGCTTAAAACACGACCATTTAACATCATGGCTGCAACAATTCCCCCCATAGTTGCTTCACCTTGAATTGCAAGATAAATTCCTACTATTATTATTAAAATATTTGATAATTGTGCAATAAAAGCAGTGAAAAAACTATTTACTTGAGATAAAAATTGTAGTTTTTCATTAAAATATGTTGTCTGTATAAGTGCTTGATCCCAATGTGCTTTCATACGATTATGTGCTTTTACACTTTTTATAATTTCCAATCCTGATACAGCTTCATTTAAAGTACTTTGTTTTAGTTGATCCTCTTTTGCTGACTCTTGTGATATACCTTTTGTTTTCTTTTGTATAAAGAATGTAAATATCAAAGTAAAAATCATAGCAAATACAGGAATCCAACCTAAAATACCTCCAAAGTAAAATATAATAGCAATAAACAATAAGATAAAAGGTACATCAACTATAGTTGCCACCGTAGCACTAGTAAAAAAATCTCTCAAACTCTCAAATGATTGAAGTCTATTTACAAATTGTCCTGTAGATGCTGGTTTTTCATCTAATTGTATATTTAAAACTTGATCAAAAATTCTATTTGACATAACTACATCTGCTCTTTTTCCAGCTTTTCCTATATAATGAGCTCTTAAAAGTTTTAATACAAAATCAAATATCATAATGATAAATATACCAAAAGCCATAGCCCACATAGTTTCTATCGCATTGTTTGGTAGAACTCTATCAAATACATTTTTCATAAATAGTGGTGTTGCTAAAACAAATATATTTATCATAATTGCTGCAACTATAACTTTTTGATATATCATTGTATTTCGTTTTAATGCTCCAAAAAACCAACTTTTTGGTTTTTCTATCGTTATATTATCTGAAATACGATTGTTAAAATTGTAAGTTGGTTTTATAATGATAACTTTACCTGTGAATTCTTTTTTTAATTCATCAATAGATATAACTATCTCACCTTCACTTAGTCCAGGAATAATAACAGTAGCTTCATATAGATCTACTTTTAGAAGGATACATGCTCTACCTTTTTCTAGTAAAAGTACTGTAGGAAGAGCAAGTTTCGATATTCCAGTTAATTCTCTTGTAACAATTTTAGATATCAATCCAATTCTTTTAGCTGAGTCAATGAAATTATTAATACTCATTGAGTTTTCATGTATAGCAAAACCTGATGTTAGAGATACTTTTGATACCGCTCTTTGATAATATTTTGATAAAAAACTTAAGGTTTCAAGAAGTGAATCTACTTTTTTTGTTTGACATAATTGATTTAAATCTATATGTTCTGCATAGCTATTCTTTGTTGACATTTTATTCTAATCCTAATTCATTTGAAAGTTCATCTTCTGTTTGCTTTTGTAATTTTAGTATAGGCTCATTAAATATATATTTTTGACATACTTGATCGTTACTTTTTAGTATAGTATCACTTAAAATATCTAAGTTTTTTAATATATTATAGTATTCATCAAAAAGTAAAAATTCTGTATTTATAAGTAGTATTTTCGTTCTAAAAAGTTCAGATTCAGCATTTAATAAATCTAAAAATATTTTTGTACCATCTTGAAGTTGTCTATTATTGATATCAACAATAGCTTTGTTATCTAATATATGTGACTTTATGTTCTCTATTCTTTTTTTAAGTTTATAGTATGTGTTATATGCGCCTTTTGTATCTGCAATAACCTCCTCCTCTATAGTATCTAAAATCTTTTTTTCTTCCAATACATATATTTTATTTTTTTGCATTGTAATTTTATCTTTTCCACCATTATATAGATTCCAGTTTGATCGTAAGCCTATGTTATATGTTTTAGTTTCGCCATTGTCCTCAAGTTTTATATCACTATCCCAATCTACTTCTGCTGTAAGTTTTATTGTTGGTTTAAAGTTTGATGATTGAGAATTCATTGTCATAATTTTTTCTTTTATAATCTCTTTTTGTGCTAAAACTTTATTGCTATTTTTTAAGGCTATACTTATAGTTTTTTCTAATGTGGAGGGTATAGTAGTTTCATCTATAATTGGTCTGCAGATATTATTATTTAGTTTTGTAGAAGTTAATCGTATGTATTGGCTGAATGCTTTTTGTTGATTAACCTCTTGTTCCAAAAAATGATCAATTATAGTTTTTATTTTTGAACTTACTTGATAAACATCTAGTCTTTCTCCAGATATTTCTTCTTTCTCTTTTGCTAACTGTAGATATTTTTCATGTACTTTTATCTTAAATTCATCCATAGCTATTAGCTCTTGATAGGATACTAATGTTGTATATATTTTAATAGTATCAAATACTAAATCTTCAATCCTTTGGTTACTTTTATATTTTATAGTATTATACTTATGTGTATATTGTTTAATATTGTTGGAAGTTTTTTTACCATCGTAAACTAACTGTTCTATTTTAACATTTGCATTCCAGCCGTATAAGTCAGTATCTGAAGTTGTTGAGCTACTATCCATTTGTTCTGTTTTATTTTCTTTTTTAATATTTGTACTAAAATCTACAGTAGGATAATAGTCTGCCTCTTGTAATTTTATATCTGCTCTATAAGCTTTTTTATTAAAATGTTCTGCAATTATTTCCGAATTTGCACTAACGACTTGCTCTATAGACTCTTTTAGACTTGTCGCATTTACATTGGTAACTAATAAAAATATCGTTATAAAAATTTGAAATATTTTAATATGCATTTAAGGTAATCCTGTACTATATTAGATAATGTATTATATTATATGAAAGATTTTAACATAAATGTAATAAAAGTTAAGATATAGTTTAATTATTATGATAAATTCAGAAGTTAAAAAGATATTAAAAGCATTAACACTACTTTATATTGAAGATGAAAAGAGTATAAGAGATAGTTTATGTTCAACTTTAAAACTAATCTTTAAAGAAGTTATTGATACCCCAACAGCAGAAGAAGCGTTAATAATATTTGATGAAAAAACACCAGATATTGTACTTAGCGATATAAACTTACCTAGTATGAGTGGGATAGAATTAACACAAAAAATACGAAAAAAAAATGTTGAAATTCCTATAATACTATTAACCGCATATACAGATACATCAATACTTTTAGATGCAACTAAATTAAAGCTTATAAGTTATTTAACAAAGCCAGTTATATTTGATGAACTATATCAATCTTTTATAGATGCAATTAAAGATATAAAAAGATTTTCAAATCAAAATATAAATATTTCAAATACTATTGTGTATGATATACAAAATTCAATTTTATATGAAAATAAACTTGAGAAGGACTTAACACTAAGTGAAAGAAAATTGTTGGACTTTTTTATAAAATATAAAGATAGAACATTGTCCGTTCAAGAGATTAAAAATTATATTTGGGAAGATAGTGACAAGGCTAGTGACTCTGCTTTTAAATCTTTATTAAATAAACTTAGACAAAAAATAGGACAAAATTCTATCAAAAATATTTCAGGAGTGGGGTATAGGTTGGTTACAATATAATACGAAAACAAACTCCATCTTTTTTATTCTCTACAGACAATTTTCCTGTCATATTATTTTCAATAATAAGTTTGGACATAAAAAGCCCTATCCCTGTACCATTTTTTTTATCTTTGGTATAAAATGGTTCAAATATTTTATCAATTGGTTTAGTTTTTATAATGTCACCATTGTTTTGAATCTCTAAAATATTAAATTTGCCTTTTTTTAAAATCCTTATTGTTATGGTGCCGTTATCTATATTTTTTGCAATAATTGCATCTTTTGCATTCGATAATATATTTATAAGAACCTGAAGGTATTCATTTTTACAACCATATACTTTGATATTGTTTTTTATGATTATATTTACTTTTATACTATTTGATTTTATAGAGGATCTCATCATATTTATTGCTAACTCTATTTGTTCTGATATAAAAAAGTTATCTTTTGTTTTATCAGTAGTAAAAAAATTTCTAAAATCATCTATAGTTTGAGACATATACTTTAATACATCGTTAGATTTATCTATAGTATCTAAAATATCTTCATTTGATATAGTATTGGTAAGTTTTATTTTTGCTTCCATATTTAGAAGTAGAGAAGCAACCTCCATAAGAGGCTGTCTCCATTGGTGAGTGATATTTGATATCATCTCCCCCATTGTTGCCATTTTGGACTGTTGTGTTAAAAGGTCTTTTAATCTTTGATTTTCATCCTCTAGTTCTCTTAAGCTTTGCATATTATAAATCTGTAACAGTCACATCATCTTCAACAAATACTGATACACTTGCATCTGTAGTGCTTACATATTCATTAAAATCTCCATCTACACCATCAACTTTTGTAGTAGTATCTGATTTTGTCCATTCACTATTGTCATTAAAATCTATAACATCACCATCATCACCTACAAATACAAGGTCATTATCACTATCTGTTATATCTATAACTTCTTGTAAATCTATAGTTACACTTTGATCGGCACCATTATCTAAATCAACAACATCAACCTTATTTGCACTTATTAAATCACCTAAATCAATAGTATCATCATTTGATATTAATACAGTAGATGTATCTCCACCATCACTTTCTGTTGAAGTTATACTTGAAGTTATACTATTTAAATTTTCTGTTGATATCTCAGTAGATGAAACTAAACTTACAGTCGCATCACCATTTGCATCAACTGGAACTGTATAGCTACCATCTAAGTTTGCTGTAAGTCCATCTATTGTTGCTCCAGTTGGAATATTATCTACAGTTATAGAGCTTAAAGATTCACTTCCATCAGTATCTGTTAATCCTGCGTTTAATGTTATCTCATAGGAATAAGTAGAGGCACTACTACTGTCGCTACTACTTGATGCTGAATCTAATGTCATTGTTTCACCTGATGTAAATTCTAATGTTTCAACATTTTTAATAGTTACATTTTTAAGTTGCCAATCACTTGTACGAGTAACCGTTATACTTCCATCACTATTATTAGTTATTTGATAATCAGACTTACTTCCTGTTAGTACAGCAACATCATTATCTGCTCCACCATCTATAATGCTATTATTACCTTTTTCAGCAATAAAAATCTTATCATTTCCTGCTCCCCCATCAACTCTTGCTTCATGAACATAATCCCATGTTCCAGCTTTAAAAGAGATTGTATCATCTCCAGTTCCACCTGATACTGTCGCTGATTTAGATAAATTATTCTCTTCACCTGCTTTACCAACTTCAATATAATCATTTCCTGCTCCACCATCTATTGTTATTCCATGTGTCCAATCTGATGTAGTTGAATCAATATAGTCATCTCCGGCTCCACCATTGATAGTTTGGTTATCACCACCTGTATAATTTATATGATCATCTGCATCTGTACCATTAGTAGTTACATTATGACTCCATCCCCAAGAAGATTCAGCAGTAATCTCATTTTCAGTTCCTGTAGAAAATTGATCAACACCAACTGTTGATGATTGAACTGTTTCAACTACATCACCTATATTCATATCAAGTGTTGGAGCAGATGCATTATGTATCATATTTGCATTTACCTCAGTGGCAACAGAAACAAGATCATCACTTGTATCAGTTGTACCCATATCTTCTGTTGAT
>JAYEIM010000258.1:0-1970 GCA_034660095.1 Campylobacterota bacterium
TGAGCATTTATTGCACTCTTTACCATTACATCAAATCTTTTTTTAAACGAAGTTCCATATTTGCTCTATCTTTTAGTTTACTCTAGCAACTATTGAGCCTTTTATTTGTGTAGAGAGGTATGAATATGTTCGGGTATCTAGCTTATGTGTTTTTAAATCTTCAAATATTAAATACATGACTATTTCTTTTATAAATACTTTATCCTCTCTATTGAGATCTATTCCTCTTTCTCGTAATTCATCAATGATAAATTTACTAAATGTTTTATGCATATTTGCAAGTGTATATTCTTTATCTTTTAGTAGAGCACTTAATATTTTGCTTAATAGCTTTTCTGCTTTTATCTTTGATTTTTGATCAAAATTACCACAGCCTAAGTCTTCAATTGAGATTTTATTATAGTTTTTTAATTTATTTTGATCTAGATGCTTATCAAAATATCTCAAATAGCATAAATTCTCATCTTTATTATTAACTTTAGAGAGTTCATAATAATTATCTATTAAATGCTTCAAAAAAGATGGAAAGGAGGGAAATTGTTGAATCATTAAATCACAACTTAAATTGTATTGCTGCATATCGACAACATTATATTGAATTCTACTTAACATATATAAAAAACTGTATTTTAAATCCTTTGCATCTTTTTCAAATTTATTTACTAACTTTAAGTATCCATCTGAAAATTTTGAATTTGTTAATATAAATGGATTAAAATAACATATTTTATCTGAGTACTTATTTGTGATTCGATCGATGTATCTATCCATTTTCACATCCAAATGACTAAACATATTGTCAGCATTAGCTTTATTATCTTGTAGTGTCTTTAATGCTTTAAAGTTTGAGAATCTGTTTACTTCAAACAATCTCGATTCATTACGATAAATGTCATGAACCAAATCTACTTTAATGAATACTCCTCGTTCTTGAAATTTTTTATAATCTGCCTTTAACTTTTCTGCATAGTTATGCCACTCTTCAATTATATCCCTGTTGTGATTTTTTATTATATCTTCCATCGCACTATACAATTGATTTACTGTTATATTCTTATCTATTCCTTTATCTTTTATCTGATGAATTAAAGAATTCTTATCCACTGGAAACTCACCATTAATTTCTTTCAATAATATACTTGTTGTAAATTCCAAGATCTTGTCATTCTCCAATGTATCCTCACCTGTATAGTTACAAAAACTATACTTTGCTGATTCCTTTATTATGTCAATTAGATATTTTAAATCATGTGCCTTAAATGAATGTGCATTTCTATAATTTTTTTGCAAGATATCTATTTTATACTTAGTATAGTTTTCATTCATCTCATACCGGTGAACCAAGTAGCATGCCGATGGATTTAATCTATCTACTGAAGTTTTTGCATGTCCAAGTAGATCAATATATTTCCTTACTGTACTCATTGAAGACATTAAATTATTTTTAAAATAAAAATAGTTGTCATAAAATTTCAAATAGTGAAGGATAATTTCCTCTATTGTTTCTTTCATTCAATATACCTCATATAATTTCTTTTTTCAAAAAGAGAGAACTTAAAATAATCCCAAAATCTTATCAAACATTTTACCAATATAAGCATTTTTATCATCTTGTTGGAACAATACATTTTTATCTTCTAACTCTGATTGTTCTAATGTATCCTGAACCCATTTTATTACACCGTATGGAGTTACAGACACTATAAATGAGTTAAGTATTACATCTTCATCATCAAGCTTTTCTTCTATCTCTTTTATCTTAACCGATAAATTGATTTTAGGGTCATCTTTAGTGTTTAAGTTTACTAAGCCTTTAGGGTCAATAAAACTAATATATTGCTTCTCATCTTTTTTTATCCACATAATAAAATCTGGATAAAAATTACCCTCAGTGAAAAATCCAAGACCTGTTTTACTTTGATTTCTAAGTAGATATATCTCTGTATCTTCATAAGTAGAGCTATTTCTTT
>JAYEIM010000259.1:0-1969 GCA_034660095.1 Campylobacterota bacterium
TTTACATCATCAGTATATAGTTTTGCTAAAGGTACAATATTAAACTTTTTTATCCCTTGACTTAGTTTTAAATACTCTGGTTGCTGTAAGTTTTGAATATTTTTTTCAAAAGTTATAACACCTTTTTCAAGATTTGCTAGTGTTTTCATATCATTCGGATCTATTAACATACCTTTAATAGCTGAAGTTATTTGTAAACCACCTGTTAATGTTCCAGAAGTATACCCTTTCATTTTTGCAAAACCTTGCATTTTTTTAAATTGTGCTTCTTGAGAATTTAAATTTAAATTTATAAATATATTTATACTTATGAATATAACTATAAATATAGAGACCAATGATACCAATTTTGCTTTTATACTTAGATTTCCTAACATATACTACCCTTTTTAATTACTAATTTAACATATTTTAACATAATCCTTCTTGTATACAAATGTAATTTCATTGCATATAATAGCTTATTTTAATTATTATAAAAATTGATATATATATAGGTTTCACCCCTGTTTATCGTGTGTTTAGATGATTTCTGTGATTTTGAAATTTATTTATAAAGTGTGTAGTTTGGTAATTTTTTAAGCATAGCATCAAGTAAAGATATATCAAGCTTAGAAAACCCAAAAGTAGCGATGAAATCCCGCAAGTATAAGGACAATAGCGGTTGCCTTAGCAAATTTTCTTTAGTAAACCATTTTTTACCAAGATCTTTTCTCAAAGAGAGTGCAAGCACAAGAAACTAGCACCTATTAAATATACCTCTTTCATTCAATAACACAACAACTATATTTTTATCAAAAACAGAACTAATGGTAATTTATGAAAAGGTGGGAGGCTAATTACTTCCTCCCTGTATTTTTTTAGTAAAGTGGCAATACTAGGATAAATCCAACCACTATTAAGATTATAAATAATCTCACGGTAACAACCTTTCGTAAAAAGCTCCGCCGCTTAACTTATTAAAAGTTCCCACTAATAAAAAAAGGGTAAGGAAAATCCCTACCCTAATTTTAAACTTCCCTTTACACGATAGGTAATTAATCTATCTAAAAAGCAGTTACCGTGTTACTGTTGAAAGTATATCAAAGATATTTTTTAATGTCAAGGGAATAATTTTTTATTATTTTGTATAATAATGAGTGAAAAATATGCTTGTTCTTCAAAGTTGAATTTTTTCACTTTATGCTACTAAAAGTTCTTTAACTCTAAGTCCGCTTCTATGATTTAATTTATCGTGTAGATTTTGAATTTGTTGCATACTAATATTGTGCGATTCTATAAAAGATGTTAAAATATTTAATGGTGTTTCATTGAATATTCTTAAATAAAAAGGTATATATTGAGTATTAAATGAAGTTAAAATATTTACTAAAGTTGATTCATCTATATGATATTGACTTGCATAAGACCAATTACAATAAGTAATAAGAAATCTATTAACATCAGTAATATTTACATCACTAGCAATAGCTGTAGAACTTCTTCTTCTGTAACTTAACATTTTAACTCCTCTGTATATTTGGTATATTATACATCAATTATAATTATATGTCAAAAACAAACTATCTATACAACTCATCAATAGCACTCTTCCCACTATCAGGAGAAAGCTTTGCATATCTCATAGTCATCAACTATATCATATAACTCGTTCCCATTCTCCCGAATGGGAATGCATACAAAGTCAACACAACAAAGATATACACTCCAAATCGGGAGATTGGGAGCGAGAAAAATTTATTTATTAAGTGTGTAGTTTGGTAATATTTAGGAGGTGGGGAGTGATTAATTCCCCATTACGATTTTAGTAAAGTGGTATCGCTAGGATAAATCCTACCACTATAAAGATTATAAATAATCTTATCAAGTTAAACCCTTTTATAAAAGCTCCACCGCTTAACTTAAAAAGTTCCCACTTATAAAAAAAGGGTAAGGAAAAATCCTTACCCTAATTTAACTTCCCTTTATA
>JAYEIM010000260.1:0-1965 GCA_034660095.1 Campylobacterota bacterium
CTGATTTTGGAAAAGATTTAAAAGAGTTTATAGATGCCAACTACAAGAAACCATACAAGTTTAATACAAACTTATATGCAACATTTATAAAAAGATGTCATGAATTAACAAATGAAAATGGTAAAATTGCAATGTTGCATCCATTGACATTTATGTACATAAAAACTTTTGAAGATGTTAGAAAATTTGTCTTAGACAAAACAGAAATCAACTTATTAGCTGAACTAGGCCTTGGAGGCGTTTTTGCTAATTCTGGTGTTCAAGCAGATGTCGTTATGTATATTTTGTCAAAAAAAATTAATGATACTAATGGAATCTACTTCAATTTAAAAAAATATAAAAATCATACTAATAAACCTCAAGTATTTGAAACAATTTATGATAACTACTTAAATAATATTGAAGATAATCATATTTCCATATTGTCACAAAAAAAATTAAAAATGATTAAATCTTTTCCATTTATATATTGGATTAGCGATGATTTGAGACAAAAGTTTAAAGATCAGTCGATACTAGATGTATTTCCTCCAAAGTCTGGTTTAGCTACATCTGATAATAATAGATTTTTAAGATTTTGGTGGGAAATAGAAGAAGAAGATGATGATGATTGGATTACTTATTCAAAGGGTGGACCTTATAATAAGTGGTCAGGAAATTTATGGCTAAAAGTAGATTGGAGAAATAATGCTAAAACTATGAGAGATACTGGGAAAGCAGTATTCCGTAATGAGGTTTTTTATTTTAAAGAAGGTATTACTTATTGTGCTTCAGGATCGAAAGGTGCTTCTTTTAGACACTTACCTGAAAATTGTATTTATGATGTGGGAGGAGCAAGTATGTTTCCAATTAAATATAAAAATGTACCTTTTACTTTAGCTATTCTAAATTCTAAATTTTCTAATTATATAATTAATTGTTTAAATCCTACAGTGAATACACAGGTTGGAGATATTGAACGATTACCGTTTCTTATTCCAAAAACATCATCTGAAAGTCAAATAACTAATTTAAGTATAAATAATATTAATATTAAAAATATATTAAATACTTTTTCACTAATTGAAGAAAGTTACAAGAGTTCTATATTAAATTTTAATCAAACAAGTGATTTAAAATTACGACTCATAGAATATTTAAACTATGAAAATCATCTTTTAACACAAGTATTGATTAATGAAGCAATTATAAATGAAGAAATATTTAAAGTGTATGAACTTACTGAGAATGATATAGAAATGATTTTAGAATCAGAAGGACAAAGTATAGGAGATCTACCAGTAGAAATTGAAGCAAAAGAATCGTATCTCGAAAATGATGTTGATGATTTTAAAATAGATGCTATTGAAGAATATATTAATAATTTAATGATAGAAAATTTTGATGATAATTTTAAAGAAAATATAATCTCACAATTTGAATCAATATATCAAGGCAATTCAAATATAGAAGAGTTTTGTATAAAACATAAAGTAAACCCTATAAATGTATGGTATTGGTTCAAAGAATCAAGAGCCTTACCAAAACAAAGAATGAATGATATCTCTATGGAATTTTTAGCTGATATGCTAAGAGAAATTTTGATGGAAGATGATGATGGGATAATTCCAATTGTACCAAATGCCGGAGAGAAGATACTCTATGATAGAGTACAGGAAAAGTTTATAGAAAAAGGTTTTTCTCAAGCACAATTCAGTTCATTTGATTTGCTTCTAGGAAAAGAGATAAATAGATATATAAATGAAGACTTCTTTAAAGTATTTAGCAACTATATAAAACTATTTAAACAGTTGCCAATGACACCATTTATATGGCATCTAAGCAGTGGAAAAGAGAAAGGTTTTGAAGCATTTATTATCATTTATAAATGGAGTAGAGACAATCTTTTAAGATTAAGGTCTGTCTATATAGAGCATAGACAAAGAGCATTAGAAAACAAACAAATAGACCTACAAGATGACAATA
>JAYEIM010000261.1:0-9818 GCA_034660095.1 Campylobacterota bacterium
AGACCTAGATTCTTTATCTGGTTCTGGATTATGATTGTAGATTTACTTGTACTTTCTATTTATGGTAAATTACCTCCAACAGGTGCAAATGCTTGGGTAGGATTCTATGCAACTGCTGTATTCTTAATGTTATGGGTAGCATTACCATTCATAACAAAAGCTGATGCAAAAGCAAGAGGAGCGTTATAATGAGAGAATTAAAAATACTATTAGTAGTTGTAGCAGGTACGCTTGCTTTATATTGGGGAGTTGAGCCATTTGCTCACTCTAAGTTACATCCACATGTTCCTGCTCCAGATTATACATTTTCAGATACTGATGATGTAAGAGCTGGTAAAACAGGTGATGTTGCTGCTGGTAAATCACTTATTGTAGATCAGTTTCAATGTCAATCTTGTCACAGTATGACTGTAGATGGTACACAAATTGGTGCTGGTATGGATCTTGGTGTTATGACTCCAGATTTAACAACAGCTGGTCTTATCTATGATGAAAGATATTTAGCTGCATTTATTGCAAATCCTGCTAAAGCTGCAAAAACAGCACATAAAATGGTTGACGGTAAAATGCATCCAATGACAAGTCTTGATCTTAACTATGATGGTACATTTGGTGATGATGATGCACAAGCTACAGCTGATATAGTTGCATTTTTAAAATCAATAGCACCAAAAGAGGTTACAAATAAAGAAGTTTTTGTAGATGCTTGTCAAAGATGTCATAGTATTAAATATGGTGATTTCTATGGTGGTTCTATGGCTGCTCAAGGTGATGTGAGTAAGTATATGGGTACAACTCCTCCTGATTTATCTCAATATATCAGAAGTAGAAGTAAAGGTTATTTACATGAATTTATTAACGATCCTGATAAACACTTACATGGAACAGCTATGCCTAGAGTTGGTTTAACTGAAGCTGCTGAAACTCAAGTAATTACATATATGGAAGAGGTTGGAGATAGTTCAAAACCAAAGAGAGAAGCACTTGCTGGTCCTTTCTTAGGATACCTTGTGATCTTTGCAATCTTTGCATTTTTATGGAAAGCAAAAATTTGGAGACAAGTTCACTAGAACTTAACTTCAAACTATAAAAAAAGGGGAAGCTATTTTAGCTTCCCCTTTTTTATTTGATTTTATAAAATCAATTTAATATATTAAACTAATATTTTTGAAGCAATAGTAACTATTGCTGTTTCACTTCTAAGGATTAAATTTGAATCTACACCAACGATTTTATCATCACTAAACTTATTAACTTCCTCAATAGAAAAGCCACCCTCGCAACCCAAAACTATAGTTTTAATATCACTTATACTATTTACTATATTATTACTAGAAAAATTAAACATATAGCTATTAGGATAGTTTTGTAAAAACTTATCTATGCTATCATAAATATAAGTATCAATCTCAATAATACTACTTCTTCCAGATTGTTGGCTTGAATTTATTAAAAGTTTATTTAACTTTTCAAAATTTATTTTATATTGTTTTTGTGAGTATTCACAAGATATAAATGTTATTTTTGTAACTCCAAGCTCATTTAAACTAGCAATTACTTTTTCTATAGATTTAAAGTCTATTAAACACCAACCAATATGAAGATATTTAGAGGGTTCAACTGATTTTTTTTCACAATTAATTAATTTTAATGTTGTTTGGCGTCTAGTTATGTTGTCAACTTTATATTGATATATATTTTTATCTTTTAAGTTTCTAAAATATAGATTTTCATCTATATTATGTCGTCTAATTTTGAAAAGATACTTATGAATATCCGCTTCTATAGTTAAAAATTCATCTCCACTATCTTTATGGTAAGTAAACTGCATTTTATTTTGTTAAAATATCTTTGATACTACATATGTGAATACTAAAGCAGAAATCTCCATCATATATATTTTCTTTGCATATACTCTAAACTGGGCTTGTTTTTCAAATTCTGCTGTTTTAATAACTCTCATTTTTTTGTATCGTTTAATCTCAAGCACCATTATAAATATAGTAGTAGCTAACATAAGAATAACTGTTATACTTAAATCATGTGAAAATGCAGCAACTATACCACCTGTATATGCAACTACTGCATTAACCGAATGATAAAATGGTGTCATTAGTTTCAATCTTTTTACCAACTCAAAATAATCGTCAACTTTTAATACTGAAAACAGATTAAAAATCATTATAAACATTAAAATAACTATAAAATTAACATGCCAAGTAACTGAGGTAGAGACAAATTCCATATATAATATTCCTCTTTAAAATTTTTCGGTATTATACCATATAAAAATTAAGGACTAATATTATGGCTATTTGTATAAAAGAGGCACTAAGAATTATAGAAAACAATGTTCAAAAAGTATCATTTGAAATTATCCCTATAGAAAATACACAAAATAGAATTTGTGCAGAAGATATCTATGCAACACTATCACTGCCAACTTTTAATAACTCTGCAATGGATGGTTATGGTGTAAAACTAGATGATAATAATTCAAAAGTAAAAGTTATAGATTCTATATTTGCAGGATCTTCAAAACAAACTGATATCATAGATGGTCAATGTGTAAAAATTATGACAGGAGCTAGAGTACCTAAAAGTGTTGAAGCTGTTATTCCTCATGAGTTAGTAGAAGTTATTGATGATAATAACATAGTATTACCACAATCTATTAAAATAAACCAACATATTAGATTTACAGGTGAAGATATACAAAAAGATGAAAAAATTTTATCCATAGGTGAAGAGATAAATTTTGCAACTGTTACTATGCTATCTTCTCAAGGCATAACTCATATAAAAGTTTATAGACAACCAAAGATATCAGTTTTTACAAGTGGAGAAGAGTTAAAATTACATTATGAAAAAATTGAAGATTATCAAATATATAATTCAAACACCCCTACTCTACTTGCTCGTGCTAAAGAGTTAGGTTCTGATGTAACTTTTGTAGGGATGGCAAAAGATAACATAGAGTCATTAAAAGAGATGATATCTCATTCACTTTATGCTGATTTAATTATCACTAGTGGTGGGGTAAGTGTTGGTGATGCTGATTTTACAAAAGATGCTTTCAATGAATTTGACATAGAGGTATTATTTGATGGTATTGCAATAAAACCAGGCAAACCAACTGTTTTTGGTAAAATTGGAAATACTTATGTATTAAATCTACCAGGAAATCCACTAGCTGCCGCACTTATATTTGAAGTTTTTGGTAAAATCATATTGCAAATTTTAACTGGAAATAAAAACTTATATCATAACTTTATAAATACAAAGTTATCAGAAGATTTACCAAATAAAAAAGGTAGAACTACAATAATACCAGGTTTTTTTGATGGGGAATATTTTACACCGTCTGATAAAAGAATGCCTGGTATGGTTGGTGTTTTACACAATTGTAATAGTATGATAATTTTAGATAAACATAATGAAAAAATTGAAAAAGATGAGATGGTAAAAGTACTTCCAATAAATTGGAAGTTTTTTACCTCAAAACAAAAAGATTTTTTTAGCTAGAGTAAGATATAGTTCTTACTCTTTCATTTGCCTTATTTCTCATATCATCATATAGTTTTTGATGTGTTACTTTTTCTTCAAAGCTTATTGGTGTTCTAATTGATTTGTATTCAACTAATTCACCATCTTTAAAAACACCACTAATTTGTGCAAATACCCAATAGTATCCACTATCTTTTCTCATGTTTTTAACATATCCACTCCATTTACCGCCATTGTCTAATTTATCCCATAAATCTTTAAAAGCAGCACTAGGCATATCTGGATGTCTAACCATATTGTGAGAATTTCCAATTAATTCATCTAAACTATAACCACTTATTTGTGCAAATGTATCATTTGCATATGTGATATTTCCTTTTAAATCTGTTCTTGAAACAATCAATTCACCCTCTGGTACTTCTGTTTCTATTAAAAATTCACTACTATTAAAATTCATATTATTTTCCACCATCAAATGTTTTAGCAAAACCTTCAAGATCTTTTTTCTTTAGATCCCCTCTGTATATAATATCTTCTGGTTTTAACTCATCATCATGAAGCATTTTTGGTACTGCATCTGCATTGTCTAAAACTTCCATATGGCTATCTAGCTCATCCTCGCTATATGCCATTTGCATATCAGCTGCAACTACATGAGGTATAGCTTCAATAACTTTTAGTTTTTTTAACTCCTCAGATACACTTTCACCCTCAATTGTCACAATTATTCTACCCTTTTCATCATGTAGATGATAATCACATGCATCACTATTTTTAAGTGCATTTACTACTTCTTCTAAAAACTTTGGTAATGTTTGTACTACTATACTTGATATATTCATATTATTGTTTCCTTTATTTTGTTAAATTATAATAATTAAATTTGTTTGAATCTGTTGTTACAAATATCTCATTTTCATTTATAAATAAAATTGCAGATAATGTCATTAGATTATTTGTTAATTTATATATTTTTGTTTTTGTTTTTGTATTAAATACGGTTACATTATTATTTTCATCACTAGAATATGCACCTATTTTACCACTAGGTGATAACCCTGCACCATAGATAAGAAACCAATGCTCTTTTCTTAATGAATAGTCACTATTATTTGATAAATTATAAACTACACATCTTCCATCTTGTCCTGCAGTTATAATTTTATCATTTTTTATATCAACTTTAAAAACTTTATCAAGATTTTTATCTGCTAAAACCTTAATAACTTTTGCTTTTTTAATATCTACAATCTTTAAATCACCGCTTTCATCTGCTACTACTGCATGAGTTTTCTCTTCATTTAGAGCAAAATCTGCAAAAGTTGAGTTAAATGTAGCATCATCAGGTTTTACACTGATTTGCCAAATTATTTTTTTTGTTTTATAATTAAATAGATACATCTCATTACTAAGTAAACTAAACAATATCTCTTCATCATTTATAAATTTTGCTTTTGAGACAAACATTCTTTTTTCTATTGTAATTACAGTTTCAATTTTATTATTTTGATAGATATGAACTTCTCGGAAACCTTTAGGAGCTTGTGCTGTTAATAATACTTTATCTTTATAAACATCAACATTGTATATTTTTGCATCAATTACATCCCCCATAAAGTCTTTAATCTGTGGAACTTTTATTTTATTTATAAGCTTTTTAGTTTTTAGATCAAATACATCTACACCACTTGCATCAGTTGCCACATATATTTTATTGTCTATTGATACAATATCTGTTACTCCACCACTTGCTTCATAAACATATGTGGGTTTCAGATCTTTACTATTTAGAGTTATTACAAACAGCAAAGTTATTAGAAATAATTTACCCATTTGGATTAAATCCACTCATCTCATCATTAGCTTGACTATTTTGCTCATTAATCTTATCTATCTCATCTTTATATTTCTCTTGTAATTCTGCCATCTTTTCATTTAAATCTTGATAGTTAGCAGGCGTTAAAAGCTGTGATCTAGTCCATACAACTTCTATGTCTCCACCATACTCTCCACCTAACTCCTCTATTTTAAGAGTGTACTCTTCTAAATCTTTACAAATAACTTCTGTTTCTTCAAGTGTATCAGTTAGTTTAATATACCAACCACCAATTTCATCTTGTTCTACATGAGATATAAATTTTACTGCCATCTATTCTTCCTCTTTTTCAATTATATTAAACGATATCGCTTCAACTGGACAAACTTTTAAACAAAATCCACATGAAGTACATATATCCATATTAATTTCAGGTTTAAACATACCTAAAAATTTTATTGCATCTACCATACATGGGTCTTTACATGAAAAACACATTGTTTGATGCCAACTCATACATTTTATTAAATCTATACTAAATGTGGTATTAATATTTTTTCTATACTCTACTTTTAATACTTCCTCTTTACACGCAATTGCACAATCATCACAATATGTACATCCATTTATATTAAAATCTAATTTTGGTGTACCATCTTCTTGTATTACAATTATACTAGTATCTTCATCACATGCAATTTTACAATCTTTAGTTTCACATAAAATACATTTTGATAAAAAATATTCTTCATCAATAAAATATGGTGGTCTTACCACACTCTCTTGATTCACCTCTTTATTTTCTTTAAAAGGTGAAGCAAGAGAGCTAAAAAGCTCTCTTCTTTTCATAGAATATTATTCAAAAGTATTAATTCCATCCATTAAACTTGTACCAGTCCAACTTGACTTAGTAGCACCATCTTTACTTGTAAAGTCAGCTTCAAATTCATTTGCAACCAATGGTGCAACTTGAGATTGTGGAGCATGACATTGACTACAATTAAATCTAGCACCTGCAAGTCTTCCTGCAGTTGATTTAATAGATACATCTGAAAATTTAGCATCAGATGTATTGTCAATAGCTTTTCCATCTAGAGCAATTCTACCATCACTAGCAATAGTAGTTCTTGGTCTAAAATCAATCATATGTGATTTTGGATAAGCTAATGCACCCATACTTGGAGCAACCTCTGGAGCATGACAACTTACACATTGATTATCTTTGATTGTAATTGGTAACATACCATCTACATCATGTGGAATCATTGGTGGAGCATCTTGAAATGCTCTTGCAATTGTTTTTGATGTTCCAGCAGTAGCTTTCCCATATTTTGTT
Organism: Campylobacterota bacterium; assembly: GCA_034660095.1. Taxonomy (GTDB): domain Bacteria; phylum Campylobacterota; class Campylobacteria; order Campylobacterales; family Arcobacteraceae; genus JAIOSF01. Next base: position 6,660 of record JAYEIM010000261.1, read on the forward strand.
TCTTCACCTACTGTTTCAGCTGTTTCAGAATATAAATTTGTTTTTCTAAGTCCTAAAGACTCTTCACTAACTGAATTACTACATCCAGCTAAAAATATACTCGATGCTACAGCTATACTTAAAGTTATTTTACTAACTATTTTCATTTTTTCTCCTTTGCGAGTTTTCTAATAGAAAAGTTTAAAGCGTCATCATCACACACTTCAACACATCTACCACAATTTGTACACGCCCCGTCTAAAACTTGTAAAGATTCTTTACTAACCATAAATAATACTTGGCTTTCAGGACACACCTCTTTACATTTCATACATGCAGTACATTTTTCTTCATCATGATCTACTCTTATAAGTCCAACTTTCCCAATAGTTCCATAGAAACCACCAAGAGGACAGATATGACCACACCAACCATTTTTTAATATAAACAGATCAAAAAGAAAGATTACAAGAGCAGCTGTCCATCCAAGTCCTACACCAAATATTATAGCTCTATGTGTTATCGATATTGGAGATATAAACTCAAATGCAGTTACACCTAAAATATATGAAAGAACTAAACTAAGTCCTAATACCCAGTATCTTATACTTCTGCTTGCTGGTTGCTTTTTTTGAATCTGGTTAAAACCAAGTTTTCTTCTTAAATAGTTTGCAGCATCTGTCACCATATTTATAGGACAAACATAACTACAAAATACTCTACCACCAACAAGACCATAAGCTACCGTTATTAGTAATGCACCTATTACTAAATTTGTAGTAATAATTGCACCTGCTGCAAACATTTGTAATGCTGCAAAAGGATCACTTAACGGTATAAAGCCAAATAACATAGATGAACTCAAGTTTCCTTGTATAAAACTCCATCCCCAATAATTACCGCCTACATAAAGTAACATCAAACCAATTTGAGTAAATCTTCTTAATATAAGAAATCTATAATGGGTCCATAAATTAGTCATCTAATATTCCCCCTATAAAATCATCATTTAAAGAATCAACTGCTGATCTTTCACTTCTTTTGGTTGTAGTTATTTCAGTTTTAGCATCTTCAAGTCTACTCTCATCCTCTTTATCCCAACCTTTGATATAGTGATCTCCAACTTTACCTAAAGCTACTTCTCTAGGAAGTACAATAATTGCAGCTTCTTTTGTAACACAGGCTCTTTCACAAAGTCCACAACCCGTACAAATATCACTGTTAACTACAGGCATTAAAAAAGCATGTTTTCCAGTTCGTTCGTTTTTCTCATATTTTAAAAATATCGCTTCATCCATTAAAGGACAAGCTCTATAACAAGCATCACATTGAATACCCCAAAATGCAATACAGTTCTTATCGTCAACTATTGCTACACCCATTTCAGACTTGTTTATATCAAGTTCACCATCAGTGCTTACAGATGCCTCATCCAATGCACCTGTAGGACATACAGGTACACAAGGAATATCAGGACACATATAACATGGAATATCTCTTGGCTCGAAGTAAGGTGTTCCTAAAGGTTTATTACTTCCAGGTTTTGCTAAAACTAAAGTATCAAAAGGACAAGCTTCAACACACATACCACACTTGATACATGTTGCTAAAAAATCGTCTTCTTTTAATGCTCCAGGGGGTCGCAGGATAAGCTTATTTGCTGTTACTTCATCAACATAAGCACTCCATACTAAACCACCAAGTGCTACTAACCCAGCACTTCTTGCAGCTCCTAAAATAAATCTTCTTCTATCACTTACCATTATCTTCTTTCTCTTTTCTTTTTGTTCTGTATTTGAGGATTAAAGTTGCTCAAGACAACTCACCCCCTTATTTATACTGCGTAAATTTTAACTGCACATTTTTTAAAGTCAGTTTGTTTAGACTGCGGACATGTATAGTCAGCACAAACTTTGTTTATAAATACTTTTTCGTCAAACCATGGAACAAATACAAGCCCTTTTGAAGGTCGGTTTCTTCCTCTAGTTTCAACTCTAGCTTTAACTTTACCTCTTCTAGAATCTACCCATGCAAGTTGACCTTGTTTTACACCATATTTCTTAGCATCTTCTGGATGCATATAACATAATGCTTCTGGAACAGCTCTGTATAATTCAGGAACTCTCATAGTCATTGTTCCACTATGCCAGTGCTCTAGAACTCTACCTGTACATAACCATACTGGGTACTCTTTATTTGGCATTTCTGGTGGATCCATATATGGTCTTGCAAATATTTTAGCTCTATTTTTAAGTGCTTTTTTACCTCTTGCTTTATCTGCTCCAAGTAGATCACCTTGTAAAAGATTTTTAGCAAGTGGTCCATAGAATGCATGTGAGTTACCAGTTTTTTTAGTAACTTTTGCAGCATATGGATCGTATTTAGCATTAAATCTCCATTGTGTCTCTTTACCATCAACAACTGGCCATTTAAGCCCTCTTACTCTATGGTATGTTTCAAAGTCAGCAAGGTCATGTGCATGTCCTCTACCAAAGTCAGCATACTCTTCAAATAGATATTGGTGAATCATGAAACCATAACCTTCCCAAGTCTTACCGTCAGAACCTTTAACATTTCTGCTATCTCCACTACATTCAGTATTATCATAACCTTTTTGAATTGGATTATTTAAATCTACTTTATAAGAGTGAGCTCTTTTATTATTGAATAGTACATCAAACATTGTTGTATCAGCAGAATAACCCATCGCTTTAGCTTCAGCTAGAACATTTGGAAGTTTTTTCTTTCCACCTGTACTTAATAGTGGTTGTTCACCCCATAATTCACCAACTGTAAATCTTTTTGAAAGCTCGACCCATTGCCATGTATCAGACATCGCATCACCTACTGGTAGTACTTGCTGTCTCCAATGTTGTGTTCTTCTTTCTGCATTTCCATAAGCTCCCCATTTTTCATAGATCATAGCTGTTGGTAAAATCAGATCAGAAACTTTAGCAGAGATACCTGGATATCCATCAGAACAAACGATAAAGTTATCCATCTCTCTTGCTGCTTTAATCCAGTGAGTAGCACTCGCAGTATCTTGGTAAGGATTACAAACATTTACCCATGCAAATTTCATAGTTCCATCTTCAAGATCTCTATGAATTTTCATAATATGTTGATGACCTTTTGGATTTAATACACCAGCTGGAATATTCCAACCTTTTGCAGTAATAG
>JAYEIM010000262.1:0-1948 GCA_034660095.1 Campylobacterota bacterium
TGTATTTTACTCAAAAAAGGTTTAACTTGGGATTTAGGAAAATAAGAGCAAAAAATTATAGTGATATCAATTAATATTTTAAAGATATTGCTAATATTAACTATAATATGATATAATCGTTTAATTAACTTTACTACAAAGGTATGAAAATGAAGAATTTACTAAACAATCTTTTTGAACTTTCAAATAAAAAACTACAAAACAATACTATCAAATATCATCGTTTTTTATACGATAAACTATTAACAAGTGATTCAAAGTTTAGTGGTGTTTATGGTTCTCGAGGGGTGGGTAAAACAACACTGCTATTACAAGTTGCAAATTCTTTAAAATATAAAAGTGATGAAATCCTTTACATATCATGTGACCATCCACACTTAGCTGGTGTATCACTTTTTGAACTAGTACAAGAGTTTGTTAATTATGGTGGTAAATGTATCTTGATAGATGAAGTTCACGAAGCTTCAAATTTTGAACAAGAATTAAAAAGTATCTATGATTTTTTAAATGTAAAAGTTCTATTTTCAGGATCAAGTGCTATTAAACTAACAAATCCAAGTTTTACTAGAAGATACGGTATGTACCATCTACCAATTTTATCGTTTAAAGAATATTTAGAATTAAAACTAAATAAAAGCTTTTCAAATTATAGCTTAGAGAATATTTTAAAAAATCATGTTGATATAGCTAATGAGACTATAAAAGAGTTAGAAGATGAAAAAGTTCTTAAACTCTTTGAAGAGTACATAAAAATAGGTGCTTATCCATTTTATTTTGAAAACAAAGATAACTATACACAAATGATACTTGATACAATTAATACAATACTTTATACTGATTTAGGATCTATCTATAATATCTCCGGAGATAAAATAAATATCTTGAGAAAACTGCTAACAAGTATTTGTGTATCAAATCCACTAGAGTTAAGTATTGAAAAATTAGCACAAAAAATAGGAACTTCAAAAGTTACTTTATATAAGTATATAGAACTACTTCATAAAGCAGAGCTATTAAGACATGTAGTTTATGAAGGCAAACGATTTAAATCGATGCAAAAACCAGATAAACTTTATCTTGCCAATACAACACTATTCTCATCACTATGTTTAGAACCACAAATTGGAACTTTGAGAGAAAGTTTTTTTGCTTCGCAAGTTAGTGTTAATAGTTCTATATATTATGTTGATAAAGGTGATTTTTTAGTAGATGAAAAATATACTTTTGAAATTTGCAAGTATGGATTTGCTTCGCTGCATGGAGGTAAAAATAAAAGCTTTGAGCAAATAAAAGATATTGAAAATTCATTTGTTGTTGCTGATGGTATTGAGGTAGGGTTTAAAAATAAATTACCTTTATGGATATTTGGATTTATATATTAAAAGATATGTTATATAGAACTAATGAGATGCACGGTCTCTATTAAGTAGTGTTACACTTAAATATTACGCAACTTTAATTGTATCTCTTCAAGACTTTTTATTAATTCTTCATAAGTTGGAGGACTCCCAATTATCATACTTCTTACCATATCTTCATAATCAACTTTAAAACTATTATTTAATTCAGCAGTAGGAACAATTTTTATATTTTTAGGTGTTGCATTTGGATAATCAGCTCTATTATCTTTATAAAAAGTTGATTTATGCTGTACAACATCAGCTAATAAATCTAAATCATCTATAGCTATTTTTCCATAGTCACTATTATATAATTTTACTAAATCATAGATATGTCTACTCATATGATTTCTTTTTTCTATTCTTAATGGTTCATTTCTGGAGTTTTGAGCATGTAAAATAGTTGCTTTCTCCCAAAATGTTCTATCTGGTCGAAGTATATCTACTTCTATAGGGTCACTCTTGCCTAATACTTGTTCAAAAAAACTATCAATAGGTTTAGTGACAGTAGGTACTCTTGCAGATCTTACACCTGCTTCTATTTTTAT
>JAYEIM010000263.1:0-9789 GCA_034660095.1 Campylobacterota bacterium
TCAACTCCACCCTCTTCAGCTTTATCAAGTTTATCGTGAAGATCATTGTGAGCATTAAACACTTTTTTAAAGTGTGCATTAGTTGTTTTTAATTCTGTTACTATTTCTCTATATTCATGGAACATATTTAACCCTTTTGTCTAGTTTTTCGAATTATATCTAAAAATAGCTTAATACTTATATCTATTGAATAAGGTTAAATTTATATAAATTTTATTATTCTATGCTTAATGAATAATTTAAATATAAACTTAAAAAACAGATCAATATTATGTATAGAAAAAGATAAAAAACTACAAAATAAAATATATAATCATTTAAAACAAACTTTTAATAACATATATCAATCATCAGATGGATTAGATGGGATAAATAAATATACAAAATATAAACCAGATATTGTTATTTTAGATTTATCGTTAGAAAAAATCGATTCAATAGAGGTAATTGTAAGTCTTAAAGAGTTAAATAGTAACTTAAATATAATTATAATTAGTGGAGATAATGACAACTATAAATTATTGAAAAATATAGATTTTGGGTTATCTGATATTATGTTAAAACCTATAAGTCTTAATAAATTGGATTTTATTATTAAAAGAATTTTAACAGAATCTAAGCCAATAGAGATAAAAAAAACAACAATAGATCAAGAATGTTTTAGTATGTTAAAAACCTATATAGATAGTAAAATCAATCTTATAAATAGCTATAAAGGTATTTTACTTCAAAGTGATGGTTCACTAGAACATTGTGAAGAAAATATGTTTCAAGTAAAAGTTTCTAAAACACAACTAGTAGCTGCTAAAAATGAAAAATTTATAATATTAAAACTACCTAACAATAGATATATTTATAGTGTAGTGTTAAAAATTGACTTAAAGAGTAAACTATTAACACTAGTTAAACCAGAGTTTATAGACTTTAAACAAAGAGATAAAATTTTTAATAGAGTTGTTGTTGACAATAGTTTTAAAGCAACAATATTTCAAAATAATAACCTTATAGAATTAGATGTAAAATATATATCTTTTAAAGCAACATCTTTATCAATAAAACATGATGATATCAATATAAAAGTTAATGATAAATTTGATTTAACTTTAGGGTTTGATTTAAAAAGTCCAAGTAGTCTTATAAAAGAAAAAAAGTTTACAAAAATATTTGCTGAAGCTACAGTAATAAGAATAGATAAACATAAAAACAATACAAATATAATAGTTTTATTAAATATTCAAAAAGCAGGACAAAATACATTTAAAAAATATCTACAACAAAGAGAGATTGAAACAATACATGAATTTAAAAATAGATTACGAGCTTAATTAATTGGAGTGGATTATTGGATAAAAATTTAAAAAAACTATTAATTAAAACAAAAAAAGCTATTTTTTCACAAAAAATTGGGAATAATACTTCAAAATTTAAAGGTGAAGGTTATGATTTTGTAGAGCTTAGAGAGTATGAAGATGGTGAAGATATAAGAAAAATAGATTGGGTTATAAGTGCCAAGATGCAAAAGCCTTATGTAAAAGTTTTTCATGCTCAAAGAGAATTAGATATAAATATTGCAACAATATTAGGTGGCAGTGTTCATTTTGGAACAAGTAAATTAAAACAAGAAATAATATCTGAAATAGCTGCGATATTAGGTTATAGTTGTAGTATGCAAAATGATAATTATTGTAGTTTTATATGTAATGAAACTATCAATTTAAATACTAAAAAAACAAAAAAAACATTAGCAGTAGCACATATGGTAAATAATATTTACAACTACAATGTTATAGAAAAAAAAGTAAATTATGAAAAAATAATAGATAAATTATATAAACAAATACCAAAAAAATCTATTATATTTTTAATAGGTGATTTTTTTAACTTTGAAAATAAAAATTTAAAATTATTAGCTAAAAAACATGAAGTTATTGCCATCATAGTAAGAGATGTATTTGAAGAGGAACCAACAAAAATGGGTAATGTTAATTTCCTTGACCCATCCACAACACAAGTTTTTGAAGGAAACTTAAGTGGTTCTTTGGTTAAAGAGTATGAAAAAAGAATAAAAGATAATGATTCTAATTTATATAAAAACTTTAAAAACTCTGGCGTTGAGTTTTTAAAAATATATACAAATGATAATGTATTAGTAAAAATGATGAAATTATTCAGATAGATTAAAGATGCCTAAAAATAAAAAATACACTTCAAAAGTAAGTAAAATAAATCTTATTAGTATATTGTTTGCTATTGTTGTTTTATTGGTATTTGTTTTTATAATAATATCTAATAGTTACACGCAATATAAAAAAGATATTTTAGATATAAAACAATCATATATACAATCTCAAAAAAAATTTATCATGCAAGAAACAAAAAGGGTATTAAAATATATAGAACATAAACATAGAAGCAATAAAAACAAATCTATAGAACAATTAAAAAATGAAATTGTTGATGTTATAGAGCATTTAAGAGATAAAGCAGATGGAACAGGTTATGTTTTTATTTATACATTTGATGGTATAAATATTGCTGATCCAATTTTAAAAGAAAATAAAGGTAAAAATTTACTTAATTTTAAAGACCCCAATGGCAAAAAAGTGATCTATGATTTAATTGAAATCTCAAAAAATAAAGATGGTGGATATGTAAATTATGTTTGGAATAAACCAACAACCAATACATTGGAAAAAAAAATATCTTATGCTATATCATTTAAACCTTGGAAATGGATGATTGGAAGTGGTGTTTATATAGATAATGTCAATAAAGCATTGGAAAAAAAAGAGAAAGAATATCATCAAAAGGTTATTAAATATTTATATCAAATTATTATACTATCAATAATACTTTTTATAATGGGGTATTTGATAAATAGATACTTTATGGAGGGGCTAAAAAAATCAGAACAGTTTGCAAATCAACTATTAGAGAGTCAAGATAAATTTCTTAAAAATTCAATACATGAGATAAATACACCATTGAGTATAATTATAACAAACATAGATCTGTATAAATTAAAATATAAAAACAACAAATATCTTACAAAAATAGAAGCTGGTTCTAAAATAATTCATAATATATACAACGATTTAGCTTATTTAGTTAAAAAAGATCAAATTGAATACCCTATTCAAAAAATAGATTTTTCAGAATTTTTAAGATTTAGAGTAGATTTTTTTGATGAAATTGCTATAGGAAATAATTTACAATTTAATTCAAATATAGAAGATAATATTTTTATAAACTTTAATGATACACAACTTCAAAGAATATGTGATAATTCACTATCAAATGCTATTAAATATAGTTATTCAAATAATATAATAGATATCTCTTTATCAAAAAAAAATGAATTTATAACTTTAAGTATAGAAAACAGTGGTAATACTATTGAAAATATTGATAAACTATTTCAGAGATATTATAGAGAAGATAAAGCTAGAGGTGGTTTTGGCTTGGGATTAAATATCATAAATGATATTTGTGAAAACAATGATATAATTATAGATGTTAAATCAAATAACAATAAAACAATATTTATATATAAATTTAAAGATATAGGTTAAAATAATGAAAATACTACTTTTAGAAGATGAGTTAATGCTTCAAAATTCAATTATAGAATATTTAGAAACATTAGGGCATGAATGTTTTGCTTTTAGTGACGGTAAAATTGTTGAAGATTCTTTAAATAAAGAGTCTTATGACCTCTTAATATTTGATATAAATGTACCCTCTTTAAATGGTTTAGATTTATTAGAAAATATTAAGAAAAAAGATTACCATACGCCAGTTATATTTATAACAGCGTTAGTTGATATTGAAAATATAACGCAAGCATTTGATTTAGGTGCATCTGATTATATAAAAAAACCATTTCACTTAAAAGAGTTAGCTCTTCGTGTTCAAAAAATATCTAAAGATATAGATGATAATAAAAGAGAACATATTATACTTAGTCAAAATTATAGTTATTCAAAAGAGTACAATAAACTATTTTTCAATAAAAAACTACAAGTTTTAACTAAAAAACAATCAGATATCATAAAATGTTTATGTCAAAATATTGATGCAATTATTGATTTTGATATTTTACGAGAATATGTGTGGAATGGTGATTTAGTAAGTGATGCGACAATTCGAACAGAGATAAGCAGACTTAGGAAAATATTAAAAGAAGATTTTATCCAAAACCATAAAGGTCTTGGATATAAAATAGATAGGTATATTAAAAGTACTTAATAATTATTTTTCAATATTTGGAATTGGATATTTCTCTACAATAAAATCAATATCCTTATCTCCCCTACCACTTAAATTTATCAAAATAGATTTATCTGGATTTTGCTTGGCATATTTCATAGCAAACGCAACAGCATGTGCTGATTCAAGTGCTGGAATAATCCCTTCAAGCTGTGATAATTTATAAAAAGCATCAACTGCTTCATTATCATCACAATGACCTATTTTAGTTCTACCAATACTATATAAGTAAGCATGTTCTGGACCAACAGATGGATAATCTATACCACTTCCTATAGAGTGAACAGGTGCAGGTTCACCATTTTCATCACTTAACATAATAGAATTAAATCCATGCATAATTCCCTCTTTTCCGTAAGTTAAAGAAGCAGAATGTTCACCAAGTTTTGTACCTTTTCCTAAAGGTTCAACGCCATAAAGTTCAACCTCATCATCCATAAATCCACTAAAAATACCCATTGCGTTAGACCCACCACCTACACATGCAGCAACAGTATCTGGTAATTTTCCAGTTAATTCCATAAACTGTTCTTTTGCTTCACTTCCAACTATACTTTGAAAATCTCTTACCATTTTAGGGAAAGGGTGAGGACCAACAACTGAACCAATACAAAACAATTGATTAACTGGGTCTGCTACATAAGCGTTAAATGCACTATCTACAGCCTCTTTCAATGTTTTTAATCCATGGGTAGCAGGTACTACAGTTGCACCAAGTATTTTCATTCTTACTACATTTGGATGCTCTTTTTCAATATCAACCTCACCCATATGTATCTCACACTCCAGTCCAAAGTAAGCTGCAGCAGTAGCAAGTGCAACACCATGCTGTCCCGCTCCAGTTTCTGCAATAAGTTTAGTTTTACCCAAGTGTTTTGCAAGTAAAGCTTCTGCCATAGTATGATTTAATTTATGTGCACCCATATGGTTTAAATCTTCTCTTTTAAGATATATTTTACCACCACCACACAATTTAGTTAAATTTTTTGCATAAGTAATAGGAGTAGGTCTTCCTTGAAAATGTTTTCTTATATACCTAAGTTCATTTAAATATTCATCTGATGTAGATAGTTTTGCATAAGCTTCTCGTATCTCTTGAAATGGTTTTTCAAGTGGTGGTGGTATAAAAGCACCTCCAAACTTTCCAAAATAACCATTTTCATCTGGTACTGTTTCTAAGTATGGTTTTTCCATATTTTTTCCTTAATTTTTATTTTATATAAAAATTGTATCCAAAATTAAATTATTTAAAGTATAAATAATGTAACAAATTAACACATTATAATATTTTACAATAAACATATTTATAAGAAATTTATCATTGCTACATTATTGCTATTTCTCTTACTTATTATTAGAATGAATTATTTTAAAGGAGTTCTTATGGATGCTGCTAAAGCACAAGAGTATTGGAAAGAGAATATCTCAACAATACTAAAACTTTTAGTTGTATGGTTTATTGTTTCACTTGGATGTGGAGTATTATTTATCAATCAACTAAATATGATAGAGATTAGTGGAGTAAAACTTGGTTTTTGGTTTGCTCAACAAGGTTCAATTTACGCATTTGTGATACTAATATTTGTATATGTATCAAAAATGAAAAAAATTGACGAAAAATACGGCGTAGATGAGTAGGGAGAGCTGATGGAATTACAATCATTAATTTATATATTTGTAGGGATATCTTTTTCTATCTATATTGGAATAGCAATATGGGCAAGAGCAGGTTCTACTAAAGAGTTTTATGTAGCAGGTGGTGGAGTTCCTCCAGTTGCAAATGGTATGGCAACTGCAGCTGATTGGATGAGTGCTGCGTCATTTATATCTTTGGCTGGTATTATTGCTTTTAAAGGTAGTGATGGTGGTGCTTATCTTATGGGTTGGACTGGTGGATATGTTCTACTAGCTATGCTTTTAGCACCCTATTTAAGAAAATTTGGTAAATTTACTGTTCCTGATTTTGTTGGTGATAGATACTATTCTGATGTAGCTAGAACTGTTGCAGTTGTTGCGGTTATTTTTATATCATTTACTTATGTTGCTGGTCAAATGAGAGGGGTTGGAATTGTATTTTCTCGATTTCTACAAGTTGATGTAAATACTGGTGTTATGCTAGGTATGGGTATTGTATTTATATACTCTGTTCTTGGTGGTATGAAAGGTATTACATATACACAAGTTGCACAATATGTTGTTATGATTTTTGCATTTACTGTACCTGCAATCTTCTTATCACTGCAAGTTACTGATACATTTTTACCTCAATTAGGTATTTTTGCTCAAACAACTTTTGCATTTGATGATGGAGTTAGAGTTATACCTGAAGGCACCTATTTGATGCATGCCTTAGATCAAGCTGTTAACGACTTAGGTTTCAACAACTATACAGAGCCAGGTAATATATTTAATATGTTTATGTTAACTATTGTACTTATGGCAGGAACAGCTGGTTTACCACATGTTATTGTTAGATTTTTTACTGTACCAAAAGTAAAAGATGCCCGAATTTCTGCTGGTTGGGCTTTAGTATTTATTGCTATTATGTACACATCAATATCTTCTGTTGCTGCATTTTCTAGAGTAAACTTAATAAGTAATGTTCAAAATGTTGATTATTCAAAATTTGTAACAGGTCAACAATTAAGAGCTGATGGAACACTAAATGATGGAGCATGGTTCAAAACATGGGAAGATGGTGGACTTTTAGCATGGAATGATAGAAATGGTGATGGTAAAATTCAATATGCTGCTGGTGCTGCGTTTGATGGAGCTAAAGGTAAACCTGCATATGATGGAGATAAAAGAGGAACTCACGGAGAGAGACTTACAACCAATGCAAAAGGGGTACCAACACAAGCTGAGTTAACTAATAACAATGGTGTTGCAAACGAGATCTATGTTGATAGAGATATTATGGTTTTAGCAAATCCAGAGATTGCACACTTACCAAACTGGGTAATTGCACTTATGGCTGCAGGGGGATTAGCTGCTGCATTATCTACAGCTGCTGGACTTTTACTTGTAATATCAAGTTCTATTTCACATGATCTGTTTGGTCAAGTTATCTATAAAGATAAAAAAACTGGAAAATCAACACTTAGTGAAAAATCTGAGTTAAATCTAGCTAGAATGGCAGCTGTTGTTGCTATTGGAGTTGCTGGTTATCTTGGTATAAACCCTCCTGGATTTGTTGCACAAGTTGTTGCATTTGCATTTGGTTTAGCTGCTGCTTCGTTTTTCCCTGTAATTATTATGGGTGTTTTTGATAAAAGAATGAATAAAGAGGGTGCGATTGCTGGTATGGCGATTGGTCTTTCATTTACATTTATCTATATTGTATATTTCGTTTTCTTTGGTGGAGCTAAAGAAGATTATCTATTTGGTATTGCACCAACTGGTATTGGTACAATTGGTATGATAATTCACTTTGTTGTGGCTTATGTTGTATCAAGAAATACACCTCCACCGCCACAAGAGATTCAAGACTTAGTAGAAAGTATTAGAATTCCTAAAGGTGCAGGAGAAGCACACGATCATTAGATAAATAACTATCTAAATATTATATTTAAAGCCTCACTTTTTAAGTGGGGCTTTTTTATATAAATATCTTTCTCAAAACAAACGTTATCACAAGAAGTAAATTTAAAATATCTTGACATTCAAAAGTTATTACAATATAATTACTGAATAAATAAATTATGTTGGAGTATAAGATGACAATGTTAACACGAATAGGAAATTCTCAAGGTATTAGAATACCCAAACCATTAATTGCACAAGCACATCTTGAAAATGTTCAAATTGATTTAGAAGTGGTAGAAAATGGATTATTGATAAAACCAATTCTAACATCAAGAAGAGAAAATTGGAAAGATAATATTGAAAATATCTTATCACAAAATAAAGATATGGAAGATACAGCAATTATTGATGAATTTTTAAATGATAGTGATTTAGAAGATTATCAATGGTAGATGAAATAAATAGATTTGATATAGTTTTAGTTAAATTAAATCCAACAGTAGGTTCAGAAATTCAAAACCAGCAAATGCGGTTTTGCGAAGCAAAAGGTTTCCTTGAAAAAACTAGACCTTGCATTATAATATCACCAAATGAAATGAATATTTTAAAAACAGTTATTGTAGCACCAATGACAAGCAAAGGATTTAACTTTATTTTTAGACCGAAAATTAAATTTGAAGATAAAAATGGTTTAGTGTTATTAGATCAGATTAGAGCAGTTGACAAAACTAGAATAGTGAAAAAAATTGGAGAAGTAGACAAAAATAAATCTAAAGAAATATCACAAATGCTTACAGAGATATTTGAGTATTAGAATACGATAACAAATCGCAGACGTTAACGAGGTTATCTAAGCTAAATTAATCAACCTTAATTTAACAAAACACCTACAAACCCTTATAAATACTAGCTTTATCTAAGTTTATAATTATACTATTTTAACACTTCAAAAATAGTTAGTCCTTATTAAGTCCGTGTAGTAATAAATTTCTAGTAAATCTTAGTTGCATTAATATTTAGATATAATAAATCTAATTAAATTATAAATTTTTAGAAGGCTATATATTAGTAATGGATAATCAAGTAAAATGTAAAACAAGAGTAGCAGACCACGGAGAAGTTTTTACAGCTCAAAGAGAAGTTAATAATATGCTTGATTTAGTCAAGCAAGAAACTCTTAGAATTGATTCAAGATTTTTAGAACCTGCTTGTGGGTCAGGTAATTTTTTGGTTGAAGTTTTAAATAGGAAGCTAGAAGTAGTTAAAAGTAAGTATAAAAAAAATCAATTAGAATATGAAAAGTATCTAACTATTGCGATATCTAGTATCTATGGTGTTGATATTTTAGAAGATAATACAAGCGAATGTAGGCAAAGGCTTTATGATATTTTTGATACTGAATATTCAAGTATTTATAAAAATAATTGTAAAGATGATGTTAGAGATACTGTAAAATTTATCCTTGATAAAAATATCATTTGTGGAGATGCTTTAACTCTTACAAAAGTTGGAAGTGATGAGCCAATTGTATTTTCGGAGTGGTCAGCTGTAAATAACAATATGATTAAAAGAAGAGATTATACTCTCAATGAACTTCTTAGAAATTCAACTTCTGGAGATATAGGATTATTTTCAGATTTAGGTGAAGATGCTTTTATACCAACACCAATTAAAGAATACCGATTGATACACTTTTTAAAATTAGGGAAACAAGATGATTGATATTGATTATAATCCTGATGTACTAACTTGCCTTGCAAATCTTAGCAATGATGAAGTATTTACACCACCAACATTAGTAAATGATATTTTAGACCTTTTACCAAAAGAGATATGGAAAGATAAAACTATAACTTTTCTTGACCCTGTATCTAAATCTGGTGTATTTTTAAGAGAGATTACTCAAAGGTTGATGACAGGCTTAGAAGATGAGATACCAAACAAGCAAAGTAGAATAAACCACATACTTAAAAATCAAGTTTATGGTATAGGTAT
>JAYEIM010000264.1:0-1935 GCA_034660095.1 Campylobacterota bacterium
CAGCGAAAAACTTAAAAGAAAAAAGAGATAAAGGGCAAGATGTAGATGATGTAGTAGAACAACTTGATTTTGAATTTGTACTTTTTGCATCTACACTTATAGATTATGATTATATTATGAGTTTAATTGCAAAATACTCTTCGCAAACTCCTAAAAAACAAAATATGAGTAAAGAACAACTCATAAGCCTACTTAAATCAAATGCAAATATGATGGAAGAGCAAGAGGATATGATAGCATATATAAACTCTCTTGAAGTAGGAACTGCACTAAAAGAAGAAGATATTAAAAAAGGATATGAATCATTTAAAACAGATAAAAACAGTATTGACTTAAATGAGATGGCAAAAAGACATAACTTAGAAGAAAAATCTTTGCACGGTTTTGTAGATAATATCATGGATAGATATATATTTGATGGAGAGCTTTTAACAGACCTTTTTGCACCTTTAGAATTAGGTTGGAAAGATAGAGGGATAAAAGAGTTAGCACTTATGGAAGAGCTTAGTCCACTACTTAAAAAGATGGCTAAAAATAAAAACATATCAGGATTAGAGGCTTATGATGAGTAGTAAAGTACCTAAGCTTAGGTTTAATGGATTTAGTGGAGAGTGGGAAGAAAATAAAGAAAGTATTAAGATTGTATCAGGTAATAATTATCCGTTAAATTCGTATGATAAACAAGGGATTTTATTAATACAGGGGTTGAATATTAACCCTAATAAACTAAAACTAGATAAACCTATTTATATTTCACCTAATTATCAAACTAATAATCATATCATTATAAAAAAAAATGATATTTTAATTGGTTTAAACAGACCCATTATTGATAATAAATTAAAAATCTGTTTGTTTAATCAAGACAAAGCTTATTTATATCAAAGAGCAGGTCTTTTATCTTTTTCTAAAGATAAATTAGAAAATAAATTTCTATATTACTATTTATCTTCAAATATATTTTTAAAACAACTTTTATTAGAATTAGTTGGTTCTGATCAACCATATATAAAATCTGACCTTTTTCAAAAAACAAAAAATATATTTCCTAAAAATATAAAAGAACAACAAAAAATAGCAAACTGTTTAAGCTCTCTTGACAATCTAATAGAATCACAAAACAAAAAAGTAAAAGCTTTAGAAAAGCATAAAAAAGGTTTGATGCAAAATCTTTTTCCAAAAGATTCAGATAAAGAACCTAAACTTAGGTTTGATGGATTTAGTGGGGAGTGGGATGAGAAAGAGTTTGAAGAAATATTTAATAGAATTCCTAGTAAGCAGTACCAAATAAACTCAAGTGATTACTTAGAAATAGGTACTTATCCTGTAATTGATCAAGGTAAACAAAATATTGTTGCATTTTCAAATGATAACTCTAAAGTGATACAAGACAATAAAGGTTTAATTGTCTTTGGAGACCACACAAGAATACTTAAATATATAGATTTTGACTTTATTGTAGGTGCAGATGGAACACAATTAATAAATGCAAAAGAAAATTTTGATATTAAATTCTTTTACTATCAATTGCTAAATAATATAATTCCTAATACAGGGTATAATCGTCATTTTAAATTTTTAAAAGAAATTAACTTCAGAGTTCCTTGCAAGAAGAAAGAACAAAAAAAAATAGCAAACTGCTTAAGTTCTCTTGATAATCTAATAGAAGAACAAAACAAAAAAATAAAAACTCTTGAAAAACATAAAAAAGGGTTGATGCAACAGCTTTTTGTTAATAGTGAGGATTAGATGAGATTAACACATAAAGAAATAAAAGCGATTACCAGTAGTTTTAAAGAGATTTTTAAAAGTGGTAAAATTTATCTTTTTGGTTCTCGTGTTGATGATAGTAAAAAAGGTGGAGATATAGACTTATATATTCAAAGCGATAATAAAGATAATTTGACAAAGAAAAAGATAGATTTTTTAGTGGCA
>JAYEIM010000265.1:0-9690 GCA_034660095.1 Campylobacterota bacterium
AGTGCATTTAAAATTGGTTTTGAATCAGGTCTAAATCCATCACAACCTTTATCACTACCTTCCATATATTCTATTATAATCACATATTTTTTCATTTAATCTATCCTATGTTTAATAGTTAAGTGTAGTATAGATTTATTTCGGTTTGGTTACATTAATTTTATTTAAATCAGTTGATTGACCATCATCTATTTTTTCATAAACATTCACAGCAGGCTTAATAGTTGCATCTCTTCCATATATAAAACTTTGCTCATCTACGATCACTTTATATGCTTTATTTAGTTTTATTGCTCTTTTAGTTGATGGTAAAAGTAGATGTGATATATCATCTTTTATTTTACTGATTTCATTTTGTTTAAGATTTAAATCTTTATCAAAAAACTTTTCTAAAATCTCTTTGTTTTCTCTAAATTCATCACCACTATTATTTACTTTTAGATAATTTATATATTCTGTTTTACCACTTGACAATTTCTTATCTTTGATACCTTTTAACCCTTTTTGAGTCCAATGATACCAACCATTTTGATCTGTATCTTTTTCAAATTTTCTTGAAAATACAAAAGTAGAATCTACAATAGCCCCTATATTAGAATGACAACCAATACAATATAAAGTTTCTTCATAACTTTGTGGTCTTAACTCTCCATACTTATCTTCTATAAATCCTTGATAATACCAACCTTTTTTATTGTTAATTCCTATTTCAATATCTCCAATATATTGCTCTGTTCTATCTGGAAAATCATTTTTTTCTTTTAAAGTTGAAATACCCATAGCTTCTAAATCACTATAACTTAACCAGCTAGTTTTTATACCGTACCTTAACTCTTTCATTCTTTTTGCCATTTTTATATTATTTGTTTTATCAACATCAATATACCTTACACTATGTAAAAATTCTGTATTTATAGGATAAAGTCCAGGGGCAATATGAAGTTTTCCACTATTTAATCTCTTTTTTGCTAACCCTACATAACTCATTGAGAAGTTAAATAATCTACTGTTTTTTATATCATAAGATGGTGTTTTCCAATTAAAAACTATTTTATTAGCAATATCAAGTTTCCCATTTTGGTTTAAATCTACACCATATTTTACTTCATCTATGGGATTAATATCTATTGATTTTTGTTTGATTAAAGACTCTATAATAGATAAATTTAATTTATATATTTCAATATCAAATTCACCTTTTATATTTTGTTGAAAATCTTTCGAAAGCCTTATAAGTACATCATCAGTACTTCCATTTGTTGGCCAAAAAGTACCTAAAAAAGGATAATATCCAAATGCTCTCCACCCTGTATATTTATCATTTGGTGTTTTATCAAAACCTTCATTGTCAAAATTGTACTGGCAGTCTGGAATATATCCATCCCATTTTCCATTGTTATTATAATCCCAATTTTTAGGAATATTGTTTAGTTTGGAGCTTAGTTTTTTATAATTATCTTTTTTTACATACTTTAATATCTCTTTATCGCTTATAGCTTCAACTTGTTTTGTTCTATCTTTAAATAAATTAGTCCAAGGATTAGAAAGTGCAGATGCTGGAAAATCATAACTTTCTTGCAAATCATCATCTTGTAAAGTAAAATTTGGTTCGATATTTTTAGTGTGACAAGAGTAGCAAGGATTATGCTTTTTATTATCAATACCCACAGTTTTTGTGTAGCATTGGGATGTTATATATGGTGTTTGATTATAAAGTGTTGTATTTTTTAAATCTACTTCATTTGCATTTACAACAACAGTATTTAAAACTGCTGTTGCTGTAATTAGTTTTTTTAACATTATTTATTTACAACTGGTAATGGTCCGATATATCCAGTATAAGCTTTCACATCCTCATCAGATCTAACTTTTTTAGCCATATCTTTACTTTTGTGTAATGCGTCAGATTCTCCATAAGGGTGTTGAACTACGCTCATTAAGTATCCAAATCCACCAATATTATTATAAAAATATGGAGATGTTGTTTCACTTCCATAAGGTGTAGTTTGAATTCTTGTAAGTTCTTTATCACCTAGGTTATAAGACCAGATATAATCATTTTGATGACCACTTTTTGTATCTTCACCAATAATAAGTGTATTTGTATTTGGGATAAAAGCTACATTGTCTGGATTTGCGATACCATTTACTGAACATTTATTTCCTTTTACACTCTTATCAGGTGTACCACTTATAACTCCATACATAGAGTTTGTTACATATTTAGAATCTATTTTATTTTTATTTGTATCGTGTGCTTTACTAAAAGATAACATATTCATACCATATACAACTCCACATTTATTGTATGGTAATTGGATATCATTATCTCCACCTACATCATATTTATTGTTTGGCTTACCTTTTTTCTTATTATCTTCCATCCCTTTTCCAATACTACTCATAGCTAAATAAAGTATATTATTTTTAGGGTCATGTGTAATACCTTCCATCTTTCTAAACTCAGTTGTAGCACCTTTAATAGCTGCATATCTTCTACTTTCAAGTCTTGAAGCTATCTCATCCATACCAGTTTTTACTTTTAAACACTCAGCACCATTTGTAGTATTTACAGATGTAAATGATTTAATAGCACAAGTTCCATCTTTTCTAACTGACATCTTTTTAAATATATCTTTAAATGATACTTTTTTATCTAAAGCATCTTGTATATTAGCATTATTTGAGTGTCCTAAACTTACCCAAGATATATCTGCTCTTCCACCTCTTCTTTTACTTCTTTGTTCCCATTTAGCAGCATATAGTGTACCAGAGCTTAAATCTCTTTTTTCATCAGCAACAAACATAAATAAAGCAACATTTGTACCATCATCACTTAAATATACCGTCTTTTCATCTGGCATAACATATGCTAACTCATGAGCAAATCTACCCATAGAGTAATGTTTATCAACTTTGATATCACCATATTCATTTAATACAGTAACTTCAGGAGTCCAACCATAATCATAAGGGTTCATCGCTTTCATATCACCACCAAAATATGCACCCATATTATTGTAGTGTTCATTTCCATCAAGAGTTCCATCACTAGCAACTGCATTAGCATTTGGTTCATACTCTTCACTTCCAAGATGAGAATTCCAAGGAGTTACAGAACCTGCACAAGGTACCCAAAGACCATTAAATTTAGAAAAATCGATATTTTTTGTAGATTTTACTTTTAATTCACCTGTTTTTTTATTTTGAGATAATTCACTTAAATACATAGCAGCAGGTGCTGTTTCAAAATGTGATACCATAAACAGTTTATCACCAACTGGAAGTAAAGATGAAAAATCATTATCATGTGATATTTTAACTGAACCATCTTTTGCTACAATTGGCTTACCATCTTTATCATAAATTAGACCATATATATCATCACCAAATCTATCACCACTTTGTACAATAGTTCTAAATCTTGTTTTTGTTTTTACACCATCGATTTCTACAAAACTAGAAGCTTGTATTCTTCTTTTTTGAGCATCAGTAGTAGGAACTTTTACTTCACCAAATTTAATAGTATGTTTTTGAGGTTTTAAAACTTTTTTTGGCTCAGGAGATATTGATGTACATCCAATTATCATAGTTGCGGCTATAGCAGATATTGCTAACATTTTTTTATTCATTTATTTAACCTTGTATATTGATTTTTCTTTTCAGATATGACAATTTAGTATATAATAGTTACAAGATGATAACGATTTGATTACAGTATGGTTACATAACATAATTTTTTAGATGTAATCAAATTGTAACTATAAAATAGCATAATTTTTTATTCTAAAAAAACAAAAAGGGATTAAAATGAAAAAAACAATTTTAGTTGGTGCAGCTGCATTAACTTTAACAACAACACTGATGGCTCAAGAAACTTTAAAAGTTCTTACATGGAAAGGTTATGCACCTGCTAAACTTGTAAAGGCTTTTGAAAAAGAAACTGGTATCAAAGTTAAACTTACTTACTCAAACAATGAAGAGATGGTTACAAAACTAAGAGCAACTAGAGGAGCTGGTTTTGATGTAGCACAACCTAGTCAAGATAGAATCACTTCGGTTCAAGCTAAGTACAACATCTATCAGCCAATTGACTACTCTAAAATTAACAATTCTCAACTGATAACATCTATGGTAGATGCTGTTAAGAAAAATACAAATGTTAAAGGTAAAGCTTACGGTGTGCCACATTGTTTTGGAACAACAGGTATGATTGTAAATAAAGCAAAAGCTCCAAAGGCAAATGATTGGTCTGATTTATGGAATCCAGCTTACGAAGGTAAAATATCTTATAGACTTAAAAGACCATTATTAATTGCAACTGCTTTTGGTATGGGAGAAGATCCATTTGCTTTATATGATGATAAAAAAGCATACAAGAAACTTATGAAAAGAGTTGAAAAAAAGCTTATTGATAATAAACATTTAGTTAAAAACTATTGGACAAGTGGAGATACACAAGTAAATATTATCAAAAGTGGAGATGCAAATGTAATCTCTGGTTGGGATGGAAAAGGTTGGTCTTTACATAAAACAAATCCTGATATTGACTTTATTGCACCAAAAAGTGGAGCTTTAGGTTGGATTGATACTTTTGCAATACCTTCAAAAGCAAAAAATGTAAGTGGAGCATATAAATGGATTAACTTTATGTTAGAGCCAAGAAACGCTGCATACTTTACAAATAAAGAGGGTTATGGAACTGCATCAAATGGAGCTGATTGGTTCTATAGTGCTGAGATTAAAGATAACTTTTCAAGATCTTTTTCAAAAGCTGATATAGACAACATCAAATGGCACCCACCAGTTCCAAATGGTTTTGAAAAAATAGAAGCAAAAGTTCTAGATAGAATTAAAGCTGCAAAATAATATTAAGGGGTTAATCCCTTAATATATTTAACGCAAGAATTAAAAAAAGATATTTCAAAAGAAGTATCTTTTTTTAATTTAAAGGAAGATAATGCAACATATATTAGAAGTAAAAAAAGTGGTTAAACATTTTGAGGATTTTACAGCCGTACATGAGATAGGTTTTTTTGTTGAAGAGGGAGGATTTTTTTCAATTTTAGGACCATCAGGTTGTGGTAAAACAACACTTTTAAGGATGATTGCGGGATTTGAAAAAGAGACAAGTGGAGATATTATAATTCGAGAAGAATCTATGAAGGGGATTCCACCTGAAAAAAGACCTGTAAATATTGTATTTCAAAATCTTGCACTTTTTCCTATGATGAATGTTGAACAAAATGTTGCATTTGGACTTCAAAGATTAAAATTACCAAAAGATGAAGTATCTCAAAAAGTTACTAAAATGTTAAATAGAGTTGGTTTAGAAGGTTATGAAAAGAAAAAAGTAACAGAACTTAGTGGAGGTCAGCGACAAAGAGTTGCAATAGCTAGGTCACTTGTACTTAAACCATCGATTTTATTACTAGATGAACCACTTGGTGCGTTAGATAGAAAACTAAGAGAGCATATGAAAGTGGAACTAAAACTACTTCAAAGAGAGTTTGGAACTACATTTATATATATCACACATGATCAATCAGAAGCTTTAGTTATGAGCGATAAAGTTGCTGTTATGAATAAAGGTAGATTTGAACAAATAGATACTCCACAAAATTTATATAAAAATCCAAAAACTGCTTTTGTAGCAAGCTTTGTTGGAGATAATAATCAATTTGATATAAAGTCTTATGAAAATGATATTTTACATACAGTAAATGGCTGGAAACTCTCAAAACCAACTTTAGATTTTATTCCAACAAAAATGTTTATCCGCCCTGAAGCTTTTATCTTAAATCCTGATATACAGATGGAAGAGGTAACGACAATTGAAGTAAAAATAAAAAATATTTTATTTGATGGAGCAAATACTAAACTATCGGTTATTATTTTACAATCTAAAGAAGAGGTACTTATATCTTTACCTCAAAATGCTCAGTTTGGTGATTTAAAAGAGGGTGATAACATAGTTGTTGGTGTTCATCAATATGACTTGAAATGTTATGCAGAGTAAATAATGAAAAAAAGTTATTTAACCTTTTATATACTTCTAGTTCCTGTACTTCTTTGGCTGGTTTTATTGATAGTTTTACCACATATTGATCTACTTATTAGCTCATTTAAGTTTGAAAATGATGATGAGATTATGGTATGGTCTTTAAATAACTATTTAGCTTTCTTTGAAGATGATATATATTGGCTTACTTTTGTAAAAACTGCTTTTTATTCTATAGGTGTAACAGTTTTGGCTTTTATTATAACTTTTCCTGTTGCTTTTTATCTGTCAAAAGTTGTGGCTAAAAAATATGGTACTTTTATGACACTACTATTGCTCATCCCTATTTGGATTGGAGAACTTGTAACTATATATGGATGGATGATTTTACTAAGTGATAACGGTGTGATAAATAACTTTTTAATAGATATTGGAATTATATCAACACCAATAGAGATGTTATATACAGATTTTTCTATGACGATTGGACTAGTTTATGTTTCAATGTTATTTATGATTATCCCTATTATGTCAGCACTTGATAGTTTAGATGATAGTTTAATAGAAGCTGCATCAGATTTAGGTGCTTCAAAATGGACTATTTTTACTCAGATAATTATACCATATTCTATGCCTGGTATTGCATCTGGATCTATTATAGTTTTTATGTTGGTTATTGGAGATTATGTAGCACCAAATATTTTAGGTGGTAAAAGTTCCCTTTGGTTTACAGAACAGATATATAATCAATTTTTATCTACATTTAATTGGAATGAAGGTGCTGCATTTGGATTTTTATTATTAATTCTATCTTCTACAATAGTGTGGGCAGCATTAAAGTTAAGTGGACAAAAACTTGAAAGGGTTGGAAGATGATAAGAAGTTTACCAAATTCACTAGGATATAAAATAGGATATAGAATATATATAGTTCTTTTTTACATATTTTTAATTATGCCACTTATTACAGTTGCTGTTTTAGCATTTAATGATTCAAATTTTATAGCACTTCCATGGAATGGCTTTACACTTGATTGGTTTTTTAGCAATACAAATGAAAGACTTGGACTTTTTAAAGATGAGGATTTAATTAATAGTATCATTACAAGTTTGCAAACAGGCTTTTTAGTTGCATTATTTTCAACAATAGTTGGAACAATTGCAGCACTTTTATTTGAAGAGGAAAATTTTAGATTTAAAGGGTTGTTATATTTTCTTGCATTATCCCCTTTAGTAATACCTGGTGTAATTTTAGGTATATCAATACTGATTAGTTCTACAGCTGCTGGTATGTTTGTAGAGAATAATTTTGGTATAGATATAGAACTATTTCGACCAAGTTTTTGGCTTGTGGTTATTGGACAGTTTTCTTTTGGAGCAACTTATGTTATGCTACTTGTATCTGCTAGACTTAAAAAGTTTGACAGAACACTTGAAGAAGCTGCACTTAGTTTAAGAGCTAGTAGGCTTCAAGCTATTTGGTATGTAACTATTCCATATCTAAGACCTGCAATAATTGGAGCTTTTGTTGTTGCGTTTTTGATAAGTTTTTCAAACTTTAATACTACTATTTTCCTAGTTGGTTCAGATCCAACTTTACCTGTTGATTTGTATTCAAGGATTAAATTTAGCTCAACACCAGTTTTAAATGCTGTATCCTTTATAATAGTAGCTGCTATATCATTATTTGCTATTTTAAGTTTAATTTTCAATAAAAATAAATAATATGAATTTTTATAATAACTTTACAAATAAACACTTAAAAATAGCTCATAGAGGTTATCGCTCAATACGACCTGAAAATACTTTGAGTGCTTTTGAAGCTAGTATTGGTAAATTTGATTTTATTGAACTTGATATACAAGTTACAAAAGATTTAGAGCTTGTGGTATTTCATGATTATAAATTAGAAAGAACAACAAATATAAATAAAAATAAAAATTTCCCTTTTAATGGTAGCTATAATATCTATGATTATACTTTAGAGGAGTTAAGACTATTAGATATTCAAAATTGGTTTATTAAAGATGATCCATTTGGAAAAATAAAAAAAGGGAAAGTGACAAAAGAGGAGTTAAAGTCTTTGACTAAACAAGCCATACTTACTGTGGATGATATCTTACTTTTTGCACAAACTAATAATATAGCATTAAATATAGAATTAAAAGATTGTGATTGTATTGAAGATGAATTGTTTGTATCAAAGTTATTGTCATGTATAGATAAACACAATATTAAAATTCCACTATTAATCTCTTCTTTTAATGATAATTATCTAAAAATCATAAAAGAAAAAAGTCACAATATTGCAACAGCTATCAATATTGAAAATAAACATCCAGAAGACCTTATCAACTATGTAAACTCTTTAAATGTTCAAAGTTATCATTGTGCTGTAAATATTGCAACGCCTAGTGTAGTAAAAAGGTTAATTGATGCTGGTTTTGTTGTTAATGTTTTTACAGTTAATGATGAAAAAAAAGCTTCTGAGCTATTTGATATGGGGATAAAATCTATTTTTACAGATTATTGTCTGGAGTGTACATCATGAAATTTATTCACTTAAGTGACCCGCATATTCAAAAAGATGACCTCCACCTTTTTGGTTTAAATCCTTATGAAAGATTAAATAGTGCAATAAAAAGTGTTAATAAAAATTTTAAAAAAGATGGTGTAGAATTTTTAGTTATTACAGGTGATTTAAGTAGTCAAGGTGAAACAAAATCATATAGGAAACTAAGAAAGTTAATCAAAAAATCAAAATATGAAGTATTGCTATTAGTTGGAAATCACGATAATAAAAAGAACTTTTTAAAAATATTTAAAGAGCATCCAATCAATGATAATTTTATTCAATATACAAAAGTTATTGAAAATAATGCATTTATCATGCTAGATACTACAATTGAAAATTCACATGCTGGAGATATGTGTGAGAAAAGATATAAGTGGTTTGAAAATGAGCTAAAAAATAATATAGATAAAGAGGTTTATATTTTTATGCACCATCCACCATTTGATATAGATATACCTATTTTAGATAAAATAGGTTTTAAATCTCAAGATAAATTTGCAAAATTATTAAAAAAATATTCAAATATAAAATATATCTTTTTTGGACATACTCACAGAAATATAAGTGGAATTTACTGCAACATTCCATATCTTGGTATGGGAAGTACAAATCATCAACTATCTTTAAAACAACATATTAAACATCAATGTACAACAAATGAAGAGAAACCAGCTTATGGTATAGTTACCATTAAACAAGAACAAATACTTGTACATCTTCATGAGTTTTTAGATGAAGATAAATACTATATGATTGAGGATTGATTGATTGATTATTAATATATAATTTGTATTAATATAAAAGTGATGATTAGATACAATAACTTATGAAAATAATTAATGAGTTTATACAAAAAGAATCATCAGCTGGTATGTTACTAATAGTGGTAACAATTTTTGCACTTATACTTCAAAATAGTCAATTATCTGGAATATATAATGATTTTTTACATACACATGTTGAGATGAGGTTTGGTGATTTACAAATTGCAAAGCCATTATTATTATGGGTAAATGATGGATTGATGGCAGTTTTCTTTTTCCTTATTGGACTTGAGGTAAAAAGGGAGATAATAGAAGGTCAACTCCAATGCCGTTAAGTTAAGCCAAAAATCC
>JAYEIM010000266.1:0-4503 GCA_034660095.1 Campylobacterota bacterium
TAAATGTATCTGTTGTAGATTTATATGCAGCACTTGCCCCTGCTCCATAGTCAATATACTCAAGGGGTAAACCTAAAATAGCTCTTATATGTAATGCAAACTGTGATTGTGATTGAGTTATCATTGTTACCATACCTGTATCGTGTGGTCTAGGGCTTACTTCACTAAAATAAACCTCATCACCTTTTATAAACAATTCAACACCAAATAATCCTCGACCACCAAGTCCATCTGTAATCTTTTTAGCTACATCAATTGATCTTTGTTTTGCTAATTCAGACATCTTCATAGGTTGCCAAGAAAATATGTAATCTCCATCTTTTTGAATATGCCCTATTGGCTCACAAAAAGTAGTTCCCATCTCATTTCGTACAGTTAACATAGTGATCTCATAATCAAAAGAGATAAACTCTTCAACGATTAATTCACTTGCATCTCCCCTAGCCTCTTTAGCAATCTCCCATGACTTTTCAATATCATCATCACTTCTAGCGATACTTTGACCATGTCCACTACTACTCATTACAGGTTTAATAACACAAGGAAACCCAATCTTATTTGCAGCCTCCTCTAGCTCATCAAAAGTTTTTACAAATTCATATTTAGACGCAGGGAGTTTTAACTCTTCACAAGCAAAAACTCTTATATTTTTTCTATTCATTGTTTTATTTACAGCTTCCGCATTTGGAATCACATGAAATCCCTCTTTTTGGGCCTCAAACAAAGCAGAGATACTAATAGCTTCAATTTCAGGTAAAATAAAATCTGGTTTTTCTCGTCTAATTACATCTAAAACTTCATCTTCATTTTTCATATCTATCACATAATATCTATTTGCCACAAGGTGTGCAGGTGCATTTGCATAACTATCAACTGCAATTGTTTCTATTCCTAGTCTTTGTGCTTCTATAACTACTTCTTTTCCTAGTTCACCTGAACCTAGTAATAATATTTTTGTACTATTAGCTTTTAGTGGAGCTGTAAATTTCATATATAATCCTAATGTTTTAATATATGTATTTTAATATATATATGGTTAATAGTTGATTTATTTAATCTTCAAATTCCATCTGTTTAAAAAGCCTTGCTATATTTTGTTACAGTGGAACTATTGTTGTAAGATTTAAACTTGTCCAACTATTCATACCACCTCTGTACCAAAGAAGCTTATCTTTTGGATAACCAATTTTAAGTAAATTTTCTATTGCCCATACAGATTGTGGACACCATGTACCATTACAATATAGTAACATTGTTTTTGCACCACTAAAATCATACATTCCATCTTCAAACTCTACGCCAGCAGTATCAAGAACTATTTCAAAGTCAGCATTTTTTGGATCAAAACTTTTAAAAGGCATATTTATAGATGTTGGTATTGTTCTTTTTTCAAACCACTGATACATTCTAGCATCTACTAAAAGTAGATTTTCATTAGTTTGAGCTTTCTTCATATACTCTATAACCTCTAGTTCACCATAAGTATCAATACCATCTGCTATTTTAATAGGTGATATTTTACCCACAGTTGTAACATAAGTTTTTTTACACTCTTTTGGAACATCAGCTCTTGCATAATCTCCACCCCAAATAACATTTGGATCCATACCATTTACTTTTTTGCACTTATCATTATGTACTCTTTTTATAACAGTTGTTGCTCTATCACCATTATCATCTTCATAACTTATCGTTACACCTTGTTTTTTCAAATTTAATCCATTTGCGAATAATGAACTTACACTTATAGTTAATATAAGTGATGCTTTTCCTAATGTAGATAACATATTTTCTCCTAGTTATTTTATCTAAACAGTATAACTAAAAATTATATTTTGTAATCTTAAATTTAAAATTTAATATAATTCTAGTTATAATACTTTATGTATAAAAATCAATTTGACAAAGAGTTCTCATCCAATATTATTTACAATGGCTATATGTTTTATGGACAAAGTGATTATTTAGTAGAACAATACTCAACTAATGTATCATTAACACTAGCAAATGGTGAGGATATACAAAAAATATATTTTGACGAATACAATTTTAAAGAGTGTTCAAATTTTTTATCTCAATCTTCCCTATTTTCAACAAACAATATACTTCTTATTAAAACAGTTAAAAAAATACCTAAAAAAGAGGTAGATGAGCTTTTAAAAATTTGTAGTATAAATAGTGATAGCAAAGTTATTTTTTGTTGCACAGGGGAAACTGACTTTAAAACTATGGCAAAAAGTTTTACAAAAAAAACATCAAGTGTAGAGGTGAGATTTTTTAGTCCAAATGACCAAGAGGCTTTACATATATTAAATAAAGAGGTTCAAAACAAAAACTTACAGTGTGGTTTTGGTGAATTACAATACTTATATAATATGCATCATAAAGATTTAACTCTTTGTGTTAATGATCTAGATAAATTATCAATACTAGAAGAGCCTATAAGTGTAAATATTATAAATTCACAATGTTTTGGTATGGGAGCTGTTTCTATTGATGATTTTTTCAGTAAACTTTTTAATGGTCAAAATATAAATAGAGATCTTTATATGATTCTTGAAGAGGGTATGAATGAGATACAACTTATTAGTCAAACAACTACATTTATACAACAACTTTTTACTATTAATAGTTATTTAAAACTTTATGGACAATTAAATATCATTGAAATATGGGGATATCCTTTGCCTAAAGATATTGCAAATACACGAGCTGCACTTGCTATAAAATACAAACAAGATGATTTTTTAAGGATGCTTGAATTCTTCCAAAATTTAGAATTGGACTTAAAAACAAAAAGTACTTTTGATATAAATAGTTATACTCAATCCTCTTTTAGGAACTTTTCAGCTAGTTTAAGATAAAATCCGCGTCCAAAAGGGTTTAATTTGATTAATCCCTTAACCTTACTGAATTTCGATAAGAGATTCGGTTAATACCAAAAGGAGAAAAAGAATGGCTAGAATTAGACATTATGAAACTATGTTTATAGTTAAGGCAACACTTACTGAGGAAGAGATTCAAGCTCAAATAAACACAGTAAAAGAAAATATTGAAAAAAATGGTGGAACTATCGCATCTGTTGATGATATGGGTATCAGAACTCTTGCTTATGAGATTCAAAAACAAAAAAGAGGTTACTACTATGTAATTTACTTTACTGCACCAACAGAATCTATCAAAGAACTTGAAAGAAACTACAAAGTAAATGAAGATATCGTAAGATTTATTTTTGTTAAATCTGAAAGTAAAACTGAAGTTAAACACTGGACTGAGATGTCTACAGAAGCTGCTAAGCGTTCAGATAAAGCATCTGCAAAATAATTTATAACTAAAAATTGCAAAGGGGTTAATATGTACAATAAAGTGATAATGATAGGAAATTTAACTAGAGATATTGAACTTAAATATCTTCCAAGTGGAAGTGCTATTGCTAAAGGTGCTATTGCTACTTCTCACAAATACAAAATGCAAAATGGGGAACAAAAAGAGGAAGTTTGTTTTTTAGATTTTACAGTATTTGGAAAAGCTGGTGAAGTGCTAAACCAATATGTACGAAAAGGCTCTAAAGTTATGCTTGAGGGTAGATTAATTTTTGAACAGTGGCAAGCACAAGATGGTACAAATAGAAACAGACACACACTTAGAGTTGATGAATTTAAATTTTTAGATTCTAAAGCTGACTCACAAGGTGGCGGTCAAAATAACTATAATGCACCTCAGCAACCTAACCACAATCAAAACAATAATTATAATCAACAACAACAACCTGTGCAACAAAACAGTTATAATAATCAGCAACAGGTAAATAGTGGTGGACAAAACTCATATGAGCAAAATATACCAACAATAGATATAGACAACGACGAAATACCGTTTTAGTCTATAGATAGAAAGCATAAAAGGAAACATTATGGCAGAAAGAAGAAAATTCGCAAAAAAATATTGTAAATATAGTGCAATGAAATTAGATTATATTGATTATAAAAATGGAGATTTATTAAAAATTTCTATGTCTGAAAGAGGTAAAATTATGCCTAGAAGACTTACAGGTACATCTAAAAGATTTCAAGAACAAGTTGAAAATGCAATTAAAAGAGCAAGACATATGGCACTTGTACCATATATCGTAAACACTCATGATTTAGCAGATGCTGCATATGCAAGAAGATAATTAATTATTTAAATAATTTTTTACTATAAAAAGGGGGCTTCATTTGAAGTCCCCTTTTTTTATCTAAAATAAATATTTTGTGCTATAATACATATAGTATTACATATAGGAGTTTGAAATGGGATTATTACTTTATAAGTCTAGCGAGATGTACTCTTCTACAGAACTAATTAGAAAAAGTAAAATGATATTTACAAAAATATTAGATAAAAAGATAGATAAAGCTATCATACTTAGAGATGGAAAGCCTAGCTTCTTACTTATGGAGTTTAAAAAGTATGAAAAAATAATGGCAGAATTTGAAGAGTTAAAAGAATATGTTGCCTCAA
>JAYEIM010000266.1:4603-9625 GCA_034660095.1 Campylobacterota bacterium
ATGACTATACTAAAATTCAACTTGAAACAAAAAATACAGATATTGAAATAGAAAATGATACTCCTAAAAATGAAAAATTAATAAAAAATATTGAGCAAGATGATATAGAAGATGTTGTAGAAAAAGAATTAAGTCAAGAAGATGAGATAAAAAATGCACTAAAAAGTATAGAATCTATGAATTTTGATGATGAGATGAAAAAAGCCGCAGAAGAAAAAATAAAAGAGAAGATACTACAACAAAGAAAAATAAGAGCTGAACAACTTGCTTTAAAATCAGAAAGCTCAGATGAAGAGGAGCAAGAAGAGTTAGAGATAGAGCAAAATATAGAGGAAGAAAAGATAAAAAAAGAGAGAGAGTTAAAAGAGTTTTGGGACTAATAATAAAATGATAGATATATTAATAATAGGTAGCGGAGGAGCAGGACTTACTGCTGCATTAGAGGCTAAAAAGAGAACTGACGATATTGTAGTATTGTCAAAAACATATCCAACACAATCACAAACTTGTCAGGCACAAGGTGGAATAAATGGTGTTTTGAAAACAACTTGTGATAAGGATAATATAGAGAGTCATATAGAAGATACTATAAAATCTGCTCATGAAATTGGAGATGAAGATACTATAAAGTATATGTGTGAACATAGTAGAGAAACTATAACATGGCTTGATGATATAGGAGTTCCATTTAGTAGAGATAAAAATAATGGTATTGCACAAAGAAAATTAGGAGGTGCAACTCATAATAGAGCTTGTTATAGTAGCGATTATACTGGACTTAAAATATTACATACACTTTATGACAATTGTTTAAAAGAAAATATTGAGTTTTTAAATGAGAAAATGCTTCTAAATTTTATAGTTGAAGATAATGTGGCTATTGGTATAACCTATTTAGATATTGAAAATGGTGAAGTGAAACAACTATTGGCAAAAAAAGTTATAGTTGCTACTGGTGGATATGCAGGTATTTATAATGGATATACAACAAACTCAACAGCTTCCACAGGTGACGCTATATCGGCTGCTTTAAAAGTTGGTTGTGAAGTATCAAATATGGAATATATTCAATTTCATCCAACAGCTATGAAAGATAGTTGTATTTTGATAAGTGAGAGTGCTAGGGGGGAAGGTGGTCATTTAGTAGTATTAGATGAAAAAGGAGATGGAAAAAGATTTGTTGATGAATTGAAACCAAGAGATGTAGTTGCTCGTGCAATATATAAAAAAATAGAAAAGGAAATAGATGTATTTTTAGATTTAAGACATCTAGGACTTGAAAAGATTAAAGAAACTATGCCTCAAGAATATGACTTAGCTTTAGAGTTTATGAAACTAAAACTAGATATTGATTTGATCCCAATTATGCCAGCAGCACACTATACAATGGGTGGAATAAAAACAAATATAAATGGTGAAACAAATATAAAAAACTTATATGCAGTTGGTGAATGCTCTTCAAATGGAGTCCATGGAGCCAATAGATTAGGGGGAAATTCACTTTTAGAGATAATTACATTTGGTAAGTCTGTAGCTTCTTATGCAACTTCTGATTTGGATAATTCATCATATAATAATACAAACTACAATACAAATAAAAAGTATGATATATTTTTAGAAGATATTAAAAGTATAGAAAATATCTATAATATACCTAATAAAATTAACTTTTATGATATAAAAAAAGAGATAGGAAAGCTTTTTTATAATGATGTTGGATTATTTAGAGAAGAAAAAAAACTCAAAAAAGTTTTAGAAAGAATAGAGCAAATAAATATAGATATAAAAAGTATGGGGATAGATGATAAATCTAAGATATACAATACAAATCTAAAAGAATTTTTAGAATTTAAACATATTGTAGAGATAGCCAAAGCTATAGTTTTATCAGCGCTTCAAAGAGAAGAGAGTCGCGGAGCTCATTATAGACTTGATTTTCCAGAAGAAAATATATCATTTGCACAGGAAACATTATGCAAAATATAATAATATGTGACAAACAATATAGTATAGAAACTAGAGTAGATAATCTACTTGTCATTTTAAATCAAATAAAAACTACTCAAAATAGCTCTTTAGCCTATAGAAGTGGTTGTAGAAGTGGTGTTTGTGGTAGTTGTGCTGTTACTGTTAATGGTGCAGAGAAACTAGCTTGTAAAACACATATAAAAGATGGAGATATTATCACCCCTCTTAAAAATAGTGAAGTTATAAAAGATTTAGTAGTTGATATATCTACTCAAGAGAGATTTTTAAAAAAGGCGAAAGCAAGCTTAGATACTAAAAGTGATACTGTTATCACTTCCCAAGATGAAAAAAATATAGATGTAGAGAGTAATTGTATATTATGTAATAGTTGTTTTAGCTCTTGTCCAATATATGAAGTAAATCAAGATTTTATAGGACCATTTGCACTTACTAGAAACTATAGATATATAGATGACAAAAAAGAGAGCGAAAATGGTGTAAAAGATAAGATAGATGTAGTTCAAAAAAATGGTATATGGGATTGTACACTTTGTGGTAACTGTAATATGGTTTGTCCTGCACATATAGATATAAAAGGGGATATTATGAAGCTCCGTAATAAATCAGCACAATTTGGATACAATGACCCAAATTTTACAAATAATAATATAGGATTTGATACAAATTTAGACTTCGGATTTAATCCAAATGGTTTTTAATAAACAGATCTTAAAAGGAATAATTTAATGGCAATTACAAGATTTGCTCCAAGTCCAACAGGATATTTACATATTGGTGGTTTAAGAACCGCACTTTATAGTTATCTTTGGGCAAAAAAGACTAATGGTGAATTTAAACTTAGAATTGAAGATACTGATGAGGCAAGAAATAGTGAAGATGCTGTAAAAGCTATCATTGAAGCTTTTGATTGGTCTGGTATGGATAGCGATTGTGAAATTGAATATCAATCTAAAAGATTTGATATCTATACAAAATATATAAATCAACTTTTAGATGAAGGAAAAGCTTATAAATGCTACATGAGTAAAGATCAATTAACAGCTTTACGAGAGAAACAGATGGCTGCAAAAGAGACTACAAGATATGATGGTACTTGGAGACCTGAAAATGGTAAAACTTTACCAGAAATTCCAGCAGAAATAGAACCAGTTATAAGAATAAAAGCACCACTTGAAGATGATATAGAGTTTGTAGATGGTGTAAAAGGCGATATGAAGTTTACTGCAAATCAAGTTGATGATTTTGTAATAGCTAGAAGTAATGGTGCACCTACATACAACTTTGTAGTTGCCATTGATGATGCATTGATGGGTATGACAGATGTTTTAAGAGGTGACGATCATCTATCAAATACACCAAAACAAATTGTTGTTTATAAACTACTTGGATTTGATATACCAAAGTTTTACCATATCCCTATGATAAACAATCCATCTGGTAAAAAACTATCTAAAAGAGATGGTGCTATGAATGTTATGGATTACAAAGCACAGGGATATCTCCCTGAAGCACTTTTAAACTTTTTAGTTAGACTTGGTTGGAGTCATGGAGATCAAGAGATATTTAGTATGGATGAGATGCTAGAGCTATTTGATCCAAAGAATATAAACAAATCATCATCTGCATACAGTACTGAAAAATTAGATTGGTTAAATGCACATTATATAAAAAATGTATCAAATGAAAGATTAGTAGAAGATTTAAAATTTCATGAGTGTGAGATACATGGACATGATAAAAAAGAGATGATTTTAGATCTTTGTAAAGAGCGTGTAAATACTTTAGTTGAGTTAAAAGATGCTATAGCAAATATACTTAAAGTACCATCAAGTTATGATAAAAAGGGTAGTAAAAAGTTTATTAAAGAAACTACTGTAGATATGTTAAACTCTTACATTACACTACTTCAGCAAACAGATAAAGAACTTCATCTAAGTTGTGATATAGAAGCTGTTACAAAACCTTTTATAGAGGAAAATGGATTGAAGTTTCCACAACTATTTCAACCTATTAGAATAGCTCTTACAGGTGGAACAAATGCACCTTCTGTTTATGATATTGTTGCTATCTTAGGTGTAGAAGAAACAGTTAAAAGAATAAATAGAGCAATAGAAAAAAACTTTGATAAAGAGGAGATATAATGATAAAAATTTGGCACAATACAAGATGTAGTAAATCAAGAGAGGCAAAAACTATTTTAGAACAATCTGGTCAAGAGTTTGAAGTATTTGAATATCTTAAAAATGATATTAACCCAGAAGAGTTAAAAGAGATTATAAAACTACTTGATATCTCTGATGTAAGAGAGATGCTGAGAACAAAAGAGGATGAATATAAACTTTTAGACTTAGCAAATGAAAATAAATCTGATGATGAGTTAATAGGCGCAATGATTTTATTTCCAAAGCTAATTGAGCGACCTATAATAATTAAAGAAGATAAAGCAGTTATCGCAAGACCTATGGAAAACTTAACAAACCTACTTGGAATTTAAATATGGCTAGTAAAAAGTATTTTTTAAAAAAAATCTCTAACTTTGCAGTTGTAGGTGGGATGGGAGCTATTTTGATGACTAGTTTTAGTGGTTGTGAAGATAAAAATGCAAATGGACAATCAGACACAGTAACTAATGCCACACAAAAACAAAATGCTTTTGTAATAATAGAAAAAACTCCACAAGGTAGTTTTACTATTGTAGATGAATACCCAAGCACTAAAACAACAATTGTTTTAAGAGAGGGTGAAAATGAAAGAATCCTTTCAAAAGCAGAAATAGATCAATTAGTAGCACAAGAAGCTGTAAAAATAGATAATGGTACATCAAATTTAACAAATCCAGATCAAGCGTCTATAAGTGGTGGTGGAATGGGACTAGGAGAGGTACTACTTAGTTCAATTGCTGGAGCGATGATAGGAAGTTATATAGGAAATAAACTATTTAACAACAATAACTACCAAAACCAAAGAAGAACAAACTATAAATCACCTCAAACATACTCTAAAAGTGTAAATAGTTTCAATAAAGCCAAAACT
>JAYEIM010000267.1:0-9603 GCA_034660095.1 Campylobacterota bacterium
ATATGATATCCCAACTAAAAGATCATGGTGCAAGTAAAAGTGATATTCAAAGACATAAAGATGGTGGTAGCTTACTTCCTGAGTTTAATTATGCTGGATTTAATTATCGTATGACAGATATGCAAGGGTCATTGGGTGTTTGTCAGATGAAAAAAGCTACTCGCATAATGAAACAAAAAAGAAAGATTGTTAAAAAATATAATAAAGCTCTATCAAATATATCTTTTTTAAAAACACCTTATACTCCAGATAACTATACTCATGGCTACCAATCATATGTCTGTTTATTTACAAATGGAGAATCTTTAGAAAGTTTAACAAAAAAGAAAATAGATTTATTGAATAAAAAAAGAAATATATTTATGAAGCAATTAGAAGCCAAAGGTATAGCTACAAGACAAGGTACACACGCTGTACACACTTTAGGGTATTATAAAAATAAATACAATCTAAAAAACAAAGACTTTTTAATGAGTTATGCTGCTGATAGGCTTAGTATAGCATTGCCTTTATATCCTCAGATGACTAAAGATGAATTTAACTATATTATAAAAGAGATCAATAGATATATTTCATAATATCTACTGCATCTTTTTAAAACAGATATTATTTTTATCTTTAAGATATTTGTTTACTACTGGTTTATATAAATTACTTACAATATTTCCAATTTTCCAATTCGTAGAGGATTTATATCTCTGTAGTTTACACATATTACCCAATATCTCTAAGTTTTTTGGAGTGAAGCAGTTTAAATGTTCAAGAGGAAATATTGGGTTATAAAAACTTTTAAAATCAGAATCTTTTTTAATTTTACTAGGCTCAAATTTTTCAAAAAAATTCTTTGTATCAGGAACTGCTAATCGTATAATTCCATCATCAGCTAAAATATCAGATAATTTTTGCAATATATCAGCAGGTTCTCCTAAGTGTTCAAATACCTGATCACTTCGTATATAATCAAACTTATGTTTACTTGCTTCTTCTAAGCTTATAATTTTTATATTATTCTTTTTTAGATGTGTTATTCTACTTTTTGATAATTCAGCTGCATAAACATCTATCCCATGTGCTTTTGCTAATATAGACCATTCTCCCCAACCAGCTCCAAAGTCAAGTACTTTTATATCAGATGGATGAGTATTATTAAATATATTTAAAATAAGATTTATCTCATATTGCATCCTACTGTAAAATCCTAAAGAGTACTTAGTAGTCTGATATTCAAATGACTTATTAGGATCTATCCACTTCTCATATAATATTTCTGAAAATAAATCAGACGGCATATACTCTTGATAAAGAGATTTACAATTGCTACACTCCATAAGACTATATTCAAGATTTTTAAAATCATTAAATACAAGCTCATTAAAGTTGTTATAATTTGATAATAACTCTTTCATCTCTTCATAAGGAATTGATATTAAATTCCTACTATTTTCATCAT
Organism: Campylobacterota bacterium; assembly: GCA_034660095.1. Taxonomy (GTDB): domain Bacteria; phylum Campylobacterota; class Campylobacteria; order Campylobacterales; family Arcobacteraceae; genus JAIOSF01. The sequence continues at coordinate 1,451 of JAYEIM010000267.1, forward strand.
TACAAATGGGACAACATTTTCTTTGAATTAACATATTCTATAACTTAACAAACTTATGATTCATACAGTCTTTTAAACACTCAACATCACAATCATTTAAAACATTTTTTCTTAATCGTTGATATTCAGAGCCATTCCAAATCTGTTCAAAACTATCTATGTGTATATTACCAAGGTTATAATCAATTGATTTTTTTGCCGTGCACCCAAGCACTACTCTTCCTATATTATCACCTGGTTTATCATCTGGCAAGGGAACATTAATCATCATGGATTCCCTCCAAGGATTATTGCAATATAATTCTGAATAAGGATCTATATCCAAATTAAAATATCTCGGCCAATGAAATACTATATTGTTTTCCAGTGCCTTTTTTCTTAGTTTTTGTATTTTATGAGCTACTTTTTCTCGTTCATTTATCATAGAGCGTTCATTAGTTACATAATCTACAGAATCCTCTCCCATTAATGGATTTAAATGCCACTCATCTACTCCCAGCTCTATACAAATATTAAGCATCTCATCTAATTCATCAAAAGTATCTTGATTGATTATTGTCCAAATAAGTATTTTAGTTTTACTTTTTTTCTTATCTTTTAACGCTACCAACATTTTTATATTGTCGTACCATATATCAAATTGATCTTTCCCTTGAATCTCTTTAAATGTTTGTGCATTTGAAGAATCCAAGTCAGTTGCAAAATATGTAAGATCCACATCTATAATTTCATCAAGATATTTAGTTATTACATTAGAAGCATTACTTAAAACAGAAGATGTACATCCTAACTCCTTTATATAATCAAATATTTTAAAAATATCACTATTTAAAAAAGGCTCACCTGTAGCACAAATATTAAAATGTGTTATACCAAAGCCTTTCAATATGTCTATTTGCTCTTTAACTTTTTCAAAACTTAATCTATACAGTTTTTTCTTTTTGTATGTAGTCCTACTTTTACCATGATACCCACAGTATTCACATGAATAATTACAACCACCTTCTATATTTATAGTACAAGAAGTTGGTTTATAATCTAGTATAATTTCTTTTTTATCAAATTCCATCAAATTTTCCTTTATCTTATTTACTTTAATTTCAAGATTATATATATATCATTTTGACTTAATATATCATAAGTATAATTTTTTGACTCTTTAATTAACTCTTTATATTTATTAAAAGAATTAATATCTGTAACAATATGAGTGATACCAAATTGTAATTTTAACTCATATAGATCAACTCCAGGGTATGGATAATTTCCCACAAGTTTATCTAAGTCATTCTTTGAAATAACAGTATTCCAAGAGCTTGCTGGATAGCATACTCTTGCATACTTCAAATAGTATAATAGTATCCATGAATACCCACCTAAGGGATATACGATATTATTTTCTTTATCTATCTCTTTTAAAAATGGAGCTATTTTTTCACCTATATTATTATTTTTACTATTGTATTTTATATACAATCTTATATATTGTGTATAACATAGCAAAAACCAACTAGCTAAAATATAAAGTACACTTTCATTGTTATGAAATAAAACAATAAATAAAAATATTTGAAAAAATACTGTGTGCTCCAAATACCTCTCAGCTTCTCCAATAAATATAAACTTTGGGATTAAAACTAATAAAAACACTACCAATGAAGCTATTATGATATCATATATAAAGATATATTCTTCAGCTATTGAATCATTAAAAATAAAAAGTATCCAAATCTGAGGTATGAAAAATACTAATATATGCAAAGGGTATTGATCCATAAAAAACCAATTTATCATTTTTTTTGTCATGAAGTTTTCTTTCATTCTTTGAAAATAACAACCTATACATCCTTTTTGTTCTTTTAATCCAGTAAAATTATCTGCTAAAGTCGTATAATAATATTTCATACTATTAAAATGTCCTTCATAGATCCATAAAATATGTTTTTTAAAAAATAACAAGGACAATAAAAAACCAGCTATTAATAAAATCAAAACCTCTATATATCCCATAATCATTAATACAATAGAGATAAACAATAACGCTTGTATTCCAAATCTACTTGACAAAAATAATAAACTAGCACTAATAACACTTAATCCTATCCACAGAATACTATCTTCTTGGTACCATAAAACTATACAACTAAAAAAGATAGTAAATAACAACTGTGATAAAACTCTAGGTGTTGCATTATAAGCTCTAGGTCCCATTCCAACTCTTAAAAAAGATGGTACAATTGCTATAAAAAATCCTATCCACAAAGACAACTCTTCTGCATTTTCAAAAGAGATATTTGATAAAAATCTATTTGAAAACCAAATAGCTAAATATATATGAATCATATCTATCATTGCCGATGATGTTTTTTCTGCAACTTTCAAATAATCATCAGGAATAAATGCGAATATCCAATGAAAAAGCCAAGGATAATCAACTCTATCAGGTAAAGAAATTTGTTTTTTTGATTCTGGAATTTTAAAACTATTTTCTCTTATTATCCTAGAAAATGCCATATGAAAATATGTATCGGTATTCCAACTATTTTTTAAAAAGACTCTAGGTAACACTCTTAAAGTAAATGCAAATAATATAATAAATATCTCTATCAAATTAAGTATCCTTTATTTTTTGTTGTTTAAATAATTCTATGTAATTCTCAATTTCACTTTTACATCTTTTTCTTACAGAATTGAAAATTTTTAGTATATTGGTCTCTTTACTTTCTGATTCTACATCAAATATTTCTATACCACCATCATTGGTCAAAATAACTACACTATTCAAATTTTTATCTCTTGTAACAACTTTACCAGATATTCTTCCTACATAATTAAAGTAATCATACCTAGGTTTCACTTTCCAAAGAGTTATTTTTTTTCCATCATAAAATGTATACGCACCTTGATATGGCTTACTCTGTGCTCTTATAAAATTAAAAATATTTTTTGTAGAGTCATCCCAGTTTATTTCACCATCTTCTGGACTTCTATTACATGCATAAGTAGCTTTTGTCTCATCTTGAGCTATAAAAGTAATATCATCATCAATTAAAGCTTCAAAAAAATCACTATAGGCTTTTAAGTGCATATCTAAATAATCATCAAATATTTCATCTAAATGTTTTTCATTATCTATATCAATGGTATATTCAAGAATACACCCATTTTTTCTACAAACTAAATTTCCAGAATCGATCCCTTCATCAACTCTAAACATTCTTGTTTTGATTTCTTTTTGCCCATTTATAATTTGCCAGTTAATACCAGCCCAACCCCTATACTCAGGCAGAGCTGTTCCATGCAATCCGATATATCCAAGCTCTGGAATATCAAAAAAATCTTTTGAAACCATGCTTCTCCATACTCCTCCACCTATTATTACTTTTGGTTTGTAAAAATTCATTTTTTCTATAATTTTTTCAGTAATTACATCTGATACAGTGAAATCTATATTATTTTTTTTAGCTAGTTTTACTAACTCTTCGCAATACATTTTCTCATCATCATACCCTTCCATAAAAACTGCAAAATCTATTTTAATATTCTTCGACCAGTCTTTAAAAATCATCTCAAGAGTTTTAACTGCTCTTTGTGTTCCACCTATAAATGCTATACTAATCATTTCTAAACCCCATTAATAAACTATTTTCCAAAGACTCAGTTATTGTATTTTGATATGTTGAGTATCTGCGATTATTTGCCATAACTTCACCTACTTTTAGTCCCGATTGTATTAATTCAATAACTGCTCTTGAATCAATATCATCTAACGAATAAGACATGTACCCATAAGGTGCAATATTTTTAGGATAAAGATTTAATTCATTATGTTTTATTAAATCAACATCGATATTACCAAATATGTGACATATAACTACATTAGGATTTTTTTCTTTTATTTCATTGATTCTAATAAAACCATTTTGCCCTATGATTAAATCGTTTTTAATATGCTCTGAAACTATTATTGCATCATATTTTTGAATATTCGAATTTACCAAATCTTTATCATTTTTTGACAAAGTTGCAATATTAAAATCCAAATTATTAGATTTAAATACCTCTGAAATAAACTTAACAGTAGGACATTCTCCAATTATAAGTATCTTATCATTATATATACTTAGCCCACTATCAAACAACATTTTCAAAGCCATTAATCCTGTAGCATTATAAAGATTCAGTCCTCCTTCATCTTCATGAGTTCCAAGTACTACTATCTCTTTTTCTCTACAATACTCTAAATCAATTTCATCTTCTCTTACTTCCCATGTTTCCCACATAAGAGGAATTACAGCTGTTGGTTTCATCATATCTATCATAGTTTTATCTATAGGTCTTACAAATCCAGAATTGGTTACAATATCACATTGAGAGATTATCTCTTTAGTTTTTTCATAGACTACTTCTATTTTATCTTCTACACCAAACTCTTTTGCAAGATAGTAAATATTTTCTGTTATCTCTTCTTTTGTACCATATCTTGAATCTTTTGTAATTGCATATACTTTCTTTGCACCTGCTAAAGCTGCACTAATAGGAGTGTATGCATAGTTTCCACTTGCTGCTTCGGTAAAGACAACTAAACCATCTAAATTTAAATGAAACTTTTTAACCCCATCAAGAAGTATTTTTTTAGTTCTTTGTTTTTGAAAATTCTTATTCATCAATCAAATCTTTCATCAAATATGAATTTAATTTTTTATCACTAATCTCTTTCAAAATATTTTCAAAATATGTACCAACTCCGAAACCATCAAATCTACTTTTTTCAAGCTCTTTATCATTTTGATAATGGTGTTTATTTTCTATGTAATAATCTTCAGTTGGTGTATTTAAAAACACATGTATTGGATGAAAGTTATAAACTTTTAGTCCTTTCATATCTAAATATGTGTTTGTCTCTTCTTGTTCAAGTTCTATTATTTTATCATCTGACCAAAAAAATGGGATAGACTCAAAGCCTTCAAATCTTTTGGTTACTTGTAGATTTGGATGAAGATATAAAAAGTTATTTGACTCATATTTTAAACCATATTTTCTATAGTTTGATAATATACCTGATGATGTAAAAAGCCCATGTGACCTTGCTCCTACAGCTTGGGGATACAAATCTTTTAAATCTTTTATGGGTTTGTCAAAATCACAATTTGAATTATTAAAATTTGGATGCAGTCCTATTTCATAATTATCACTATCTAATTCTTTTAATACTTTAGAGTCATGGGTAGCAAATAGTGTTGCCTTTACATTGTATTTTTCAAGTAATTCTATACAATACTGCAAAATATTATCATTAGCCCAATCAACATCTAAAGTTATACATACTTGAATATTCATAATTTTACTCACTTACTGCTATCCCAAAACCATCTTTTCCAAATTGATTTCCATTATAAAACATATAGTATTTTTCTTTATGCTTCATCACAAGTGGATAAGTTACTGCTTGTGAATCCCATCCATCTTTAGATGTAGTCAAGCTAACCTTGTCATCCATTCTTTTAAATACTTTACCATCATCAGATTCTCCATACCCAATTCTGTAACTACCTAACTCTTTACTTACTACAGGGTACCATGCTATATACTTATCATTTTCTTTATAGATTGATGCTCTTGCTATATTGCTATCTTTATCTCCTAGTTCTATAGAAGTTATACCACTTTTATCCCAACTTACTCCATCATTTGATTCTGCATATTTAACAGTATAATAAGATTTCAAAATATCATTTTCGTAATAATATTTTATCCCTGATGCATACCACATTTTCCATATATTATCTTCTTTTATAACAAATGGAGCCATCATTGATAATGGGTCAATATCATCTCTATTTAAAATAGGAGCTTGTGAAACTCTTTTAAAACTCATGCCATTATCTTCACTAACAGCTAATCCAATATGAGAATAAAATAATCCTCTTTGTCCAGCATTCCAGCCACCATAGTAAAGATAAAGTTTATCCTCAACCTTTATAATACAAGTAGCATAAACACCATCACAATCAAAATGACCCAACTTACCAAGTGTAAACACAGGCTCTTTTGATATATTTAATATTTCTTTTGGATTATTTATATTTATATCTATAAAAGCTGTTTGATTTTGGTTAAACTTGTTTCTTGTAGAGAAAAAAACTCTATATATATCACCCTCTAAGTGTACTGGCATAGGAGTAGTTGCATGAGTCTGCATCCAATCAAACCTATTAGTTGGGTCAAATATAAGACCTAATTTTTTCCATTTTTGCATTAAGAGTCCTTTTTGACGATAATCGTCCATTCCCAAAGATTATAATCATGCAAAAGTGATACTTTTTTTGAAAAATTTCTTTTACAAAAATCAAAAAAATACATAGGGTCAGCATAGTAAAGATGTGGTTCTTTGTAATCAACATAAGAAGTGAGTACATTAAAAGCAAAACCTTTTGTAGAGTTAGTATCTAAATCTATTAAAGTATCTTCTATAAACTTTATCCAACTCTCATCATCTCCTTCAAACCGTACATTAAAAATACCTGATACAAAAGAGTAGTCAGCTTTTGTTTGAAGCTTTGGATTTTTAAAAAGTTCTACTTTTTGGCTTTTTCCTATTTGTTCTTTTGCACTTTTTAGCATCTCTTCACTTATATCATAGCCATTGTATTTAGAGATATTAAAGCCATTTTTTTCAAAATACTCAAACATCGAACCATAACCACAACCAAGGTCATTTACACTAAAAGCTTCATTTCTATCTTCAATCACTTCTATTAGTTTGTCAAACCTAAGCATCTGACCATCACCCGTAGTCCAGCCTACAGCTTTTGAACTTGTTCCATGCTCTTTTAAAGAGTCCGTGTAAAGTTTTTCTACCTTATTTAATATCTCTTCCATAGTTTTCCTTATATTTTCATTCTATCGCTACTTCTAGGAAAAACATCTGTTTTCTTAGCTACATACACTTCTTTTTCTTTTGTACTTTTTAGTATTAATGCACCTGCACCAATTATATTGTCTTTTTCTATAGTAATTGCATCTCTTAAAGTTGCATTCACTCCTATAAACGAATACTCTTTAATATTACAATGCCCTGATATAACAGCATGTGAAGTGATATAGCAATGATCTTCTATATTACTATGATGTCCTATATGATTTCCACTCCAAAAAACTACATCATTCCCTACTTTCAAAAATGGCTGAAGTGTATTGTCTTCAAGTATAAAACAATTGTCTCCTATATCTTGAGTCAATACTGTTGCTTGTGAGCTAATATAGGTAAGAAGTTTATATCCCTTTTGTTTTGCTTCATCATAAAATTTAGCTCTTATTTTGTTTAAACCTACATAACCTACTGCTATATACATTTCATATTCTTCTGTATTATATTTTTCTTCTATATTTTTAAAATCAACTATTGGTAAATTAAACTTTGTGTCCTCTTTTATAAAATCACTAGTAGCTGTAAATGCAACAACTTCATATTCACTATCATTTGTTAAATAAAAATACACTATATCTGAAAAACTATCCGTCCCAAATATCACCGCTTTTTTTGTTTTTTGCATCGCTTATCCTTTTAATTTATCAAATGGAATTACATAAAAATTGTCATACTCTTCTAGTAACTCCTCTTTTGTTGCATCATAAATATCTTGATTGTTTATTTTTATAAAATATTTATACTCTTTATCCACTGCTCCAAATTTATTTTTAAATTTATATACTCCATCTTGTGTAAGCCATGTACCACCCCAATTCCACCACTTGTAGTCATTTGTATTTGCTTCACACATAGCTTGATATATGATAAGAGGCAATGCCTGAACATTTCTATATTCACTTACAGCTGCTGGAGTGAAATACTCTACTGTTTCATTATAATAAAATAGCAACAATGCCCCAATATTCTCACCATTTAGTTTAGCAATGTAAATATTGTAATCCTTACCTTTTTCAAAATGCTTATTTATCAATTCAAAAAACTTCTTATCTTTTGCTTTACCACCAATAGAAGTGATATTTTCATAGTGAGTTGCATATAAAAAATCTATTTGACTATTATCAATCTCTACTGTTACATTTTCTTTTATAGCTTTTCTTACATTTCTTCTAGCACTTGATTCGAAGGAGTTCATGATACTTTCCTCAAAATTTACACTATA
>JAYEIM010000268.1:0-9580 GCA_034660095.1 Campylobacterota bacterium
CCTTTTGAAGCCTTATCTAAATCTTTAATATCATCTTGAGATAGTTTAGTAGCAAAATCTTTTACTAAGTCATTATCATCAAAAGCAACACGACCTAGATATTCCATAGCACTTAAAACTAAACCTGCTTTTTTATTATAAGCTGTTAGTTTTTTAGCATTGATTCTTTTAAATACAATTTCGGTTTTTCCTACAAACTCACTTTTATGTAATTTATCATTTAGATATATATACTTCATAGGCACTTGGTCTGATAATCCTAGCATATTAAGAGCCATAGAACCATCAGGAACCAAATGTGCATCATTGAGTTTAGCAATTGCATGTGCTATAGATGTAGGGCTTGGTAATATCTCTCCAAACAATGAACTTTGTTTTGGTTTGTAGTATATACCTTTTCTAAATCGTTTGATTATACCATTGGCATTTAATCTACTTAATTCTTTTTCAATACTATTTTTAGTTGTATTTACTAGCCTGAAGCTATTAGAAGCAAAAGCAACACCATCAGATAGTTTATCTACACTAGATTTAACTCTTGTTGTTATTGGTTTGGTCATCTTTTACTCCTTTGTTATCAGTATTATTAATTAATTATACTGAATTTATATCTAAATGTCAATATAGTATTATGCTTATTTAGAAAATAAATGTTACATAAATGAAGAAGAGATCAATCCAATCACTCCACCAAATACTCCACCCCATATAACTAACCATCCAAGATGTTCTTTTATCATAGTTTGAACCAACTCTTTTACCATTTTAGGATTTAACTCATTTAATCTTTGTTCAACTACATCATTAATTTTATTATAAATATCATCACTCATATCACTATTACCTAGTGCATCTTGTAGTGTTTTTTGAAAAGTATCTGTATGGACTATCTCATTTATAGATTTTTTCATTTTTTCTTCAAATGGATCTTTTAAAGGTTCAAGTGCAGCAACACCGCCAAACATTCCTAACATACCTCCAAAGCTTGATTCCATTACAGCACCTTTTAAACTCTCAAAGGCGATAGAGAAATCTGTTTTTTCTATAACTTTTGATAAATCAAACTTTTTGTTCTCATCGCTAAATTCACTTTTGAAAAATTTATCAAGATTTTCTTTTGTAAAGAACTGTTCCATTATCAAAGTATGTATCGAAGATTTAAATTGTTCAAATCTATTTTCAACTACACCACTTCCATAAAGAAATGGAACTTTTTCAAACAACATATGTATAGCCAACCAATTTGTAACTGCTCCACTTAAAGCAAATAAACCAACAGTTAAAACTATATTATTTTGAGTTGTAAAACCAACTATTACAACTAATGTTGCTATTAAATTTGTCCCTAAACTTTTATTCATCTAAACCTCTATTATCTCTACATTTTTTGAGTGTAAGTATACAATATATCCATAAATATTTTGCATATTTGTAATATCTTTTATCGCATTTTTATAGTTTTGTACCTGTTTTATATGTGATAAACTTTTTTCTGTTGTTGTTTTATAATCAACTACTATATAACTATCCTCTTTTTTTATCAATAGATCCAAAATCTTATGATCTCCTTCAAACATCAATGATTGCTCTTTTGTAAAACTACTATTTTCTACCATTTTTATAAAAGTGTTATCATTTATAAGGTTATCTATCCTTATCTCTATATCTTTAAGCTCATCTATTGTTAAAAGATTACTATATTTATTTTCACACATTTTTATAGCTTTTGATAAACTTTGTTTTGTGAAATCTTTCATCATCTCTAAGCAAAAATGGGTTGCAATACCAAAGTATCTTGCTTTTAGATTATGCTCTTCATTCTCTATATTTTTCTCTTTATCTTGATAACCAAAATTTAGTGGTATATATGATACAGATCTATTTATATTCTCTTTTTTAGCTTTTTGTGGTGAGATATACAAACTACCAATTTTCACTATTGGAAAATCTCCTAAGATGTCAAATACACTGCTTTTATCTTTTTTAAATACTATTAAATTATTTTTAGCTCTCGTTAGAGATACATAAAGTATATTTAAATCATCTCCAACAACTAACTTTTTCTCTTTATCTAAAGATGTTTTATAAAACTTATCAAAATCTTCCCTTTTTGATCTTTTATAATAGATATGTTGTAACTTTATATCTTCATAATCAAATAGTAAAGTTGAACGATCAGCATTTTTTCTTTTTATTCTATCAAGAACTAAAACTGTATCAAACTCTAACCCTTTTGATTTAAATATAGTTAAAATAGATAATCCACTTTTATTTTGTGACAACATTGAGCTATCCTCTTTGTCTATATCATAAACAAAATCAACTATAGAATCATAAGATTTAGTAAGTTCAATTAATCGTATAACATCATCATCAACTATATCAAAATAGTAGCTTAGCTTTTTTACAATAGTAACTATATCATTTGTTTTAATATCTATAAAAAAATCAAACTTATCCTCATAATCTCGCCCAGTTAGACTATTGAAATTTACTCTATATAAATCTTTTTGGAAATATAAATATTTTACCCCATTTATAACTGCTTTTACATTTTGTTGATTTATCAGTTTAGATGTCATCTCTGTAACTATATCAAGTGTAGGAATTTTTAATTTTAGATACTCATACACAGCTAAAACATCTGCATTTGTATAAGTTAATATTGCTATATTACTAGGCTCAATGTTTGCTTTTAAAAGTTCATCTACTTTTTTATAAATATCTTCATATAGTAACTCTATATCACTAGATAACGGTACAACTTCTACATATCCATCTATTTTAGAATTTACTTTTTGGTTATCATAATCATAATTGTAGTTTTTTATATTGTTAAATTTACCATTTACAAACTCTACTACATTTTTACTACTTCTATAGTTCGTATCTAGTAACTCAACTTTTAACATTGGGTCATAAACTTTTGTTACATGATCAAAAAGCTCTTTTGTTCCGCCTCTAAATCTATATATAGATTGTTTTATGTCTCCCACATAAAAAAATGTTTTAAAAATCTCTGGGTCACCAGATATTATCTCATCTATTAAATAATCCAAAATTTTAAATTGTAGGGTTGATGTATCTTGAAATTCATCTATTAAGATATGATTATATTTTGCATCTAGTCTAAAATACAAAAAGTCTTTCTCTATATGGTTTGAAAGAAGTTTAGATACTATATTTGTAATATCACTAAATTCTAAAGCATCTCTTTGCGTATTGTAACTATCTCTAAAACTCTTAAAATCTTCAAATATATTAAATAAACTCTTAAGAGTAAAACTCTCTTGTATCTGATAATACAATGTGATATTTTTTTTAATATTTTCTAAATTTATGTCAAGTTCGGCAGGTGGTTTAGCTTTTTTAAAATATGAAAACTCACTTAAGCTATCTTTTGTAAGCCAAGTTTTCCCTTTATTTAAAAGTTGTTCTATATTTGTAAAATCAACAGCACTATATCCAGATTTTGAAACAGCACTTTTATCTACAAATTTTTTAATAATATTTGCATCTTCCATAATTACAGTTTTTACAGCATCAAAACTTCCACTTGGATAGTTTTGTACTTCTAAATATTCATTTTTATCAATAAGAACTTTAAAAAGCTCAACTATAGAATTTAACTTTTTATTTTCACTATGGGTAAAAGATACAAGTGTATCAAATTGTTTCTCATCTAATGAAATCAAAAACTTATATAAAAGTAACTCTTCATCATCAAATTTAATATCAAAATCATCATTTATACCAATATATCCACTAAATTCTCGTAAAATTTTATTGATAAATTTATCGATAGTATAAATTGATAGTTCACTACTTATAAAATTTTCTATTAACTTTTGTTTTTTATCTATTATCTCATTTTGTGATAAGTTTGTTTCAGCACAGATGGCACTTAATATTGCATCATCTTCACCTAAAGATATAAGAGTATCATAGATTCTCTCATTCATTTGAGTCGCTGCTTTATTAGTAAATGTTAAAGTAAGTATCTCTTTTGGATTTGCATCAAGCAATAGCAAAGAGATATATCTTACAGTTAAAGCAAATGTTTTACCACTACCTGCACTTGCTTTTAATGCTAAAAATGGTTGCATTGATTATATTATTATAATTTTTTTATTAAAATATGAACTGCATTTGATACAGAATCTCTCATACTCTCATTTAATATAGATTCAAACCCTTCGGCATCTAATATCATTGGTTTATATACTGATTGATTGATATTTATATTTGATGTAATTATTTTTTCACCCTTTACAACTACTAATTCTAGAGAAATATTTACTTGCATATTCTTTTTATCTAAACTATATTTTTTATATGTTGCATCTATTTTTTTTATATTGATACTTACATCCAAATAAGAATTATTCTTTTCATCATATAGTTTAGCATTCTTAAGCTCCCTAATCATCGCTTCTTTATACCAAGTTTTCAGATCATTGCTTAGGGGATATTTGGCAATTATTTCATCTTTATTTAATATAGTTGAAACCATTTGTGTCTCCCTATTATCATTTACTTCTATAAAATTTACTTTTGTAGTTTGCTGGGCATTTTTATGCATTGTAACATACGGTTTTATATCTACTTGAACTTTTTTAGTACATCCACTAAATAATAAAACAAGCGATATACCTATAACTATTCTTAACATTTTTAATCCTTTTGATTTAGTATATTATACAGTTTTTTTGTAAAATCTATATGTATCTCATTATTTTGACCATCTATAATACTTTTTATCCATGGTTTTGTAAATTCTCTATATTTCAGATTTTGTAAAACTATTACCTTTTTACTATTTGCTGTTCTTAATTCATAACTTTCAACTACAATATTTAGATTCTCTTTTGAACCTTTAAGTTTAAGTATAACTTCTACTGTTTTGTTATTTGATTTAAACTTTTCAATTTTTATAAACTCTTTATCATAATCATATTCTAGTATATTAAATGGTTCTTTCTCTTTTTGTTTATAAGTTAATTTTATATTTGGTTTTATTGAATATAACAATGAAAATATTCCTACATTATGCGGGATTTTTAAATATCCATTATCTCGTTTCATCATATCAGAAATTATATACTGCATCCACGGCATATTTAAAGATATGTCTAAATCTTCAAAAACAATATACTTTTTATCCTCAGTAACACCCCAAGTAAATTTATTGATATCTATTGTAAGATTTTGATCTTCACCTTTTAAAAATAGATTTATTTTTATAGCATTTGTATTATCATCTATATCAAAAAGATTTACTTTTATTTTTGAGTTGTCTACTAAGCCATTTATCCCATGAAAAAGAGTTTGCTCTATTAATATATTTTTACCTTGATTTGAATAATCTTTTGTAAGCTCTAAAGTATTTTTACTTAAACTTTTTGCACTATTCCATAAAGAATCTAAACTTACTTCCTCTTGTGCATTTAAATTAACAATCAAAAATAATATTATAATATACTTCATATATACCTCTTTTTATTTGTATTATATCTTAAAAAATTTAATCTCTACAACAAATTGTTTTATAAATACAATACTGACAATTTGAAACAATATCAGTACGATTAAAATCCACAGTTTTAGTTTTAAGCTTTGAAAGGTGCATATCTAATAACTCTAGTTTCTCATTTAATACAACTTCACTTTTTATTGAGCTATCATTTAAGTCATAATACCCAACACTTTGTATCATCTTATCTCTTTGGCTTAAATAGTAAAATTCTAACTGAAAATCAACTGTATCTTCATAGTTTTTCAATGTATCTATTTTTAGATTTGATGAAGTTTTATAGTCTAGTATCTCATATTTATTATCAGAATACATATCTATTCTATCAATCTTGCCTTTTAGTTTTACACCATTATAATTTATGTTAAAAGGTTGCTCTACACTAAATATTTTTATATTATTTTTAGCCCTTACCTCTTCAAATTCTATAAACTTTTCAAGTTTTTTCTTCCAAAGTTCTAGCTCTAAAATTAAATATGGATTATTTTTAGAATATGTTGTTAAATATTGGTTTATAAATTGAGTATTTAAACTACTATTTTTTACACCCTGTTCCAATGCATTGTGTATAATACTTCCAACCTCAAAAGATTGTGGTTTTATACTTATAGTATGATCTTTTATATTTTGTATATAGTTATAATAATATTTTCTCTTACATGTTAGATAAGTTTTAAGTGAAGTTGCAGACCACTCTTTTTTAGATAAATCTATATCTAAAACAATATCTTTATAAAAATGATTTAAAATCTTTTTATTAAATAGTATTGATTTGTAATCTTTTTTAACCAAAAACTGCTTGTAGTTACTAAATAGTTGCACCACAAATCTACTCATTACACTTTGCTCATCATCAATATAACAAATAGCTATTTGCTTTGCTTTATCAAAAAATCTTTTATAGTAATATCTTTGTAAATTTTCTCTATCATTAACTGTTGGAAGTTTTGCCAACTGCTTTATATGAGTTGAGATAAATTTATCTTTTACACTAAGCTTTGGTATTTTATCATCATTAAAATCTATAACTATTATAGCCTCATACTCTATGGCTCGTGTTTCAAGAATTCCAAGAACTGTTATCTTCCCACCACTAATATCATCAATAGATATAGTTGATAGCTGATTTATAAATAGTTTTATAAACTCTTTTACTTTTATATCTAAAACAATACTATTATTAGGATATATTTGTGTAAAAAGGAGTATATCTAAAGATATTTTTAGCTGTTCTAGTTTTTCTAAAACATCTTCATCATCTTCAAAAGTAAAAAGATAGTTAATAATCATATTAAATATATTTTTATCTATACTTTTATCCCAATTATTTTTAAATATAGATATATAATCTTCATCTTTTATATCTAAAAACTTTAATTTTTCAATATCTTTTGGCTCTTTATCTACCAATATTTTATTTATAAGCTTTGTAACTTTTGTAATCTTATTGTTTTGTATTGATCTTCCCATAGCAAAGTTAAAATAATGCTCATCATCAAATAACTCTAACATTAAACTTATTTTTTCATTTGGAACAACTACTGCAATGTTTTCTGGCTCGATCCCTTCTTCACTCATCTGCATAATTTGATATTTTATAAATGAAATTTGTTCCAACTGTGATGACACTGGTGAGATAATAATATCTTGCTTGATATTTTTAATTTTAATTTTTTCTAAAATTTTATTATTTGTTAAATCAATTGTATAATTATAATTTATCTTTAAATCCTCAATTAACATAGGAAATAATTCTATATTCTTTTTATTGTATTCATTAATTGATATTTTTATTTTAGTTTCTATTGTTTTTGATATATCTTTAATGATATTAAATTCATAAGATGATAAATAACCCTCAAGATATATTGTTATATCATTAAACTGTTCTACATAGTCACTATTTAGTATGTAATTTTTTGGCATAAATATATTATCTGTATAATTATTATCTTCTAATAGTTGGGAATAGTTTTTGTGTATTTGTTGTAATATCTCGATATGATCACTATATTTTAAGTATGTATCAAACTCTAATAATCTATCAAACTCAATATATTCATTTGCAGTTTCAAGAAAAAATCTAAATATATAATCACTCTGTTTTAAAAAAGTACTAAAGTCTCCACTTATCCCTAACTCTTCTATTTTTACATTAGATATAGCCTCTTTAAGAAATAATATTTTTAGATTTTTTTCACAAAGCTTTCTATTTTTTCTATCCAATACAGATCGTTGAAATAGATCTGCTATTGTTATGTTTTTATTTAATAATTGATTTGAATTTTTTAAAGAGCTTAGATATCCTCTAATAGCTCTTGAGGTTGGAAAGACTAATATAGACTCTTTTTTATTTTTTATTGTGAGCATTTGTTTTTATATAAAATGTTCCTTTACTACCATCTACTTCAACAGTACCTGTAATATTCCAATAGCCTATACTTTTTATATCAAACTTTTTTGTATCTTCGTTTTTATATAATAATTTTACATCTTCTTTATGATTTGTTGTTTTTGTAACTAATATTTCTATATTTTTATTTTTTATTAGATTTCCATTTTTATCTTGAATCTCAACAATAAAAGTATTTTCACCAACTTTTAATATATTTTTTCTTATTTTTCTATCTGCAATTACCCGTTGTGATAGATAAATATCATCATATGTTAAACCTATTATCTCTTCATCATTAAATTTAAATTTTATATTGTATTTGGATGCAAATACCTTATTTCCAATGATAAGTTTATTCATATCTCTATCAACATTATGGTAAGTACTTAAAAAAGCATTATCATCATCTTCCCCTACATCTGATTGCATTGTCATATATATTGTCCAATATATAAGAACTAAACCTGCTATAAACTTAAGTATAAAAAGTCCATATATAAGCCATTTTGGCATCGGTTTTTTTTCTTCAATATTTTTATTATTATTTTCCATTTTTATCCATTTGCTTTAACTCTTCAAACTCTTCTTTTGTCATATTTTTATACTTCTTTTCTCTCATAATAATTACTATATATAATATAATTCCTGTTAAAACCAAAGTGTACATTAACATTTTCCATATAGTACCAACTACTTTACCCTCACTACCTATACTTGATTCTAATTTAATATTTTTGGAGTCTGCAACAGCATCTGCCATCTGTGCAAATCCATTTAAAAGAGCGGCACTTGTTTTGGCAAAAAGTGTATTTTTATCTTTTGAAGCTAAAAGAGGTATCACATATCCATCTAAAATATCGTCTCTATCTATTATATTTACTAAATCATCTGACATTAAAATATTTGCATACTTTTGATCTACTGCAATTACCAATACAGCATATGGTTTTTTTATATCTTTAACAATATTTTTTTCAATACTTTTCATTAACAATATTCGTTTTTCTCTTGGTAAAGTAACATTTAATCCATTGTTTTCTTTAATATCAACATATATATTTACACCAAGTTTTTGCTTAGTTTCAGAGCCAATCTCAAAAATTTTATCTTGAGCTCTTTGATCTATTAGTCCATCATGTGTTAAGATATAAGGGTTTGCCATTAGTGTCAATGTGCTTATTAGCATTAAAAATAATACTCTAAATTTATAAATAAAATTCTTTGAATCTGTCAAATAGTATCCTTTGTTTTATGTTTTGAATACTACATTTTTTCTACTTAATACTATATAAAATATAATCATTAAGATTTTTAATATAAAAAAAGGGGAGAATGTCAACCATCCTCCCCTTTTTAATTTATAATTATCACTAATTATCCAACAAATACTCTTGCAGGATCAAGAAATGATAACATAACTGTTACAACAGCTGTAACAACCATTAGTACCCATATAACATTATACATCTAATTCTCCTTATTTATTGATCCACATTTTGTGGTTTTCAGGACTATTCATCTTTAAAGCATTTAAGTCTTGATTTACTTCATAATAGTTCTCTGCATTTGCTTGTTGAGAAATAATTGCTCCCCAAGTTAATACTACAAGTATAGATAATAACAACACAGTTGCTACTAACATACCCGTAATA
>JAYEIM010000269.1:0-1894 GCA_034660095.1 Campylobacterota bacterium
TTATTTATATGAAAAGTATGATAGAAAGTAAATACCCTTTTATTTTAACATACAACCCTTTTTTTCATTTTGTAGATATTTACCAAAATATATTTTTATATTCAAAAGCACCATCTTTTGAAGCTGTATTTAGTTTAGTGTTTATGACTCTTGTTTTATTAATTATTGCTGGGTATTTATATAAGAAAATGATTACTACAATTAAAGATATTATATAGATGAGAAAGATTTTAAATTTTTTCAAGAATTTTTTAAATAATAATCCAAAAATTAAACAATACATAGAATTATATATACCTAGCGTTATTTTAAAATTACTAGCTAAATATAGTTATAATACAAATACAGATTTTAAATCTTTTTATACAAAAAATAATTTAGAAATAAGGTTTAATTTAGGACCACTTGATGATACAAGAGGTATTGGTAGAGTAGCAAGGGAACAGTTTGAGTTTATGTTGAAAAATCTATTTCAAAAGCCAGAAACTGATTCGATAAAAAGTGTAATACATTTTTATACATCTATTCATTGGTGTCCAAAACTTTTACCACCAAAAACAATTATTATGATTCATGATGTAATCCCTATGATTTTTCCTGATTTATTTAAAGAATCAAATGATATTTGGTCAAATAAGTTTCTAAATATCTCAAAACAAGCACTTCAAATATTTACTATTAGCAAATCAAGTAAAAATGATATTATAAAATATTTAGGTATTAATGAAAAAGATATAACAATTATAAATAATGGTGTAACAAAACTAGTACCATCAAAGTATTTAAATATAAAATTACCAAAGCAATATTTTGTTTATTTAGGCTCTTATGATGTGCATAAGAATTTAGATATTATCTTAGAAGCATTAACTTATAATAAATGTTTAGATTTTCACATATTGATGATTGGTGATAATATGCAATCTAAATACAAGGTCGATAAATTAAATTTAAATAATAGAGTACATTACTTAGGAAAATTAAATGATAGTGATACTGGATTTATAATAAAAAATTCTACTGCACTTTTATTTCCAAGTTTATATGAAGGTTTTGGATTACCTCCTATGGAAGCAGCACTTTTAAAAGTTCCATCTATATGTAGTAATAAACCAACTATGAATGAATTTTTAGATAATGTATCATTATTTGCAGATCCACACATTGCTGAACAGTGGGCAAATCAAATGAGTAATATTTTCAATGACTCTAATTTAAATAAAACTTTATCTTCTTTAGCTTACGAAAGAATTTCTAAATTTACATGGCATAAATCTTGTAAAAATTTAATAGATAATTTTGAAAAATACTAAAATAATATATAAAAATTGGATATGTATTAAATAATATGTATGTTATAATGTATATAGCTTTTTATTTATGTTAGGATTTTAAAATGACAGTTAGAAAAAACTTTTTATTAGATGAAGAAATAGTATCGCATCTTGAAAAAATAGCAAAAGATAGTAATATAACACAAACACAAGTGATTAGAAATATGATAGAAGAAAAGTATGAAGAGATTTCTGTACAAGAGAAGCTAAAAGCATTTCGTTCAATTGTACCTATGACAGCAGGTTCTTTAGTGGGAAAATCTATACAGTCAATCAAAGAAGAGATGGGTTCTAAAAAATGAATAGTGAAGAGTTTTGTAAAGAGAATAATATAATATAAAATATGAAAAAAATCCTAGAAGTAAAAAACATAACAAAAATCTACAAAATTTATAAATCAAGTTTAGATAGATTAAAAGAAGTATTTACAAACAAAAACTATCATAAAGAATTTATCTCAAATAAAGATATATCATTTGATTTATATGAGGGTGAAACGCTAGGTATCATTGGTACAAATGGTGCAGGTAAATCTACGATATTAAAAATAATTGCAGGTG
>JAYEIM010000270.1:0-9555 GCA_034660095.1 Campylobacterota bacterium
AACAGCAAATCCACCTCTAATCCATTCAACTAATCCCCAAGCTTCTAAAGATCCACCAGCAAATAAGTTAGTAATAACCGCAGCTGCCCAGTAAGACATTTGTCCCCATGGAAGCATATATCCAGAGAAACCAGCAGCACTAAAAGTTACAAATAAAAGCATACCAGAGATCCAAATCATCTCTCTACCTTTTTTATAAGAACCGTAGTAGATACCTGTAAACATATGAATATATATGATTAAGAATACAACCGAAGCTGCAACACCATGCATATGTCTAAATAGCCAACCATAAGCAACCTCTTGCATAATTGTATAGTTTACACTATCAAATGCTAAAGCTGTATCTGGTTTGTAATACATCATTAGGAAAATTCCACTAACAATAAGTATCATAAATGTTGTAGCTAGTACTACACCCATAGCCCATAAGAAGTTAATATCTTTTGGAATCCAATATTCTGTCATCATAACTTTCCAGAATTTTTTACCGTTTAGTCTTTTTTCAAGACCTTCAGCACTGAAAAAAGATTCGTTAATTAATGCCATTCATTACTCCTTATGCTCTTGCATCTTGCATAGCTTTAGATACATCACTTGAGTCACCAAGAGTTAAAACCATACCGTCAACTTTAAATGGTGGTACAATAAGTGGCTTAGGCGGTGGTCCAAATGTTTCTCTACCTTCAGCATCAAACTCTCCACCATGACATGCACATTTCCATACATCTTTTTTCCATGCTGGAATACAACCAAGATGTGTACAAAGTCCAATTGCTACTGTATATCTTTTATCACCTATTACTAGGTCTCCGTCGAATTTTTCCATATCTGCTGTTTTTTCAAGAACAAAGATAGGTTTACCTCTCCATTTAAATGTTTGAGGTTGTCCTGGTACCAATTCAGCTTTAGCAAGATCTATTGTTGTAAACCCTGCTGCTAGTACAGATGGAAGTGGATCCCATGCTTGTTTCATACCAACAAGCGATGCTGCCCCTCCAACTGCAGCTACAGCTGCAAATGACATACCAAGAAAATCTCGTCTATTTGTTTCATTAGACATATATATTCCTTTGTATTAGATTTAAAATCAAGACATTATAGGGTCATTTAACTTAAAATGTTTTGACTTGTATCAAAAATTAAGTTTAAGTAAAGAAAATAAATAAAAAATGTTACATAAATTCCAAACATATATTACAGTTAAAATAATAAGGTAAATTTTGCTATACTTATAACTATTTTAAAATATAGAAGGATGTAAAATTATGGATTTTGTTTCAATTATTATGGGTAGTAAGTCAGATTATGAGATTATGAAAAATTGTTCAGACACACTAGAGATGTTTAATGTAAAGTATGAGATGATTATTTCATCTGCACATAGATCACCTGCAAGAACTAAAAAATATATTAAAGAAGCTGAAGAAAAAGGTGCAAAAGTATTTATTGCTGCTGCTGGAATGGCTGCACATTTAGCCGGTGCTTTAGCTGCAGGAACTACTAAACCAATCATTGGAGTACCTATGAAAGGTGGAGCTATGGACGGTATGGATGCTATGCTTTCTACTGTTCAGATGCCATCAGGTATGCCTGTTGCAACTGTTGCACTTGGTAAAGCAGGAGCTACAAATAGTGCCTACTTAGCTATGCAAATCTTAGCAATAACAGATAAAGAGTTAGCTGCAAAACTAGTAGAAGATAGAATTGTTAAAGAGAAAAAAGTTGAAACTGATTCTAAAGAGATTGAAGTAATTATATAACTATGGTGACATTTTCACAATTACTTTTAAAACTACAACAATATTGGGCAGAACAAGGTTGTAATATATTACAACCTTACGATATTCCAAGTGGGGCTGGTACTTTCCATCCTGCTACACTTTTAAGAAGTCTTGATAGTAAACCTTGGTCTGTTGCGTATGTTGCCCCATCAAGAAGACCAACAGATGGAAGATATGGTGAAAATCCAAATCGACTAGGCTCTTATTATCAATTTCAAGCACTTATAAAACCAAGCCCTGATAATATTCAAGATTTGTATTTAAAATCTTTAGAATATTTAGGTCTTGATTTGTCAAAACATGATATAAGATTTGTTGAAGATAATTGGGAATCTCCTACACTAGGTGCTTGGGGACTTGGATGGGAAGTTTGGCTAGATGGTATGGAAGTTACACAATTTACATATTTTCAGCAAGTTGGTGGAATAGTTTGTGATCCTGTTGCTGTTGAGATAACTTATGGGACAGAGCGACTTGCTATGTATCTTCAAGGTGTTGATAATATTTTTGATATCGTTTGGAATAAGAATGAACATGGAGTTACAACATATAAAGATATACATTTTGAATCAGAAGTTCAATTTAGTAAATATAATTTTGATGTAGCAAATACAGATATGCTTTTTAAACATTTTGATGATGCATTTGAAGAGTGTAAAATCTGTTTAGAAAATGAACTTCCTCTACCCGCTTATGATCAATGTATGATAGCTTCACATGCTTTTAACACATTAGATGCAAGAAAAGCGATAAGTGTGACGAGCAGACAAAATTATATATTAAAAGTTAGAGAATTATCTTTGGGTTGTGCTGCTATGTATAAAGAACAAGAACCAGAACGATTAAAAAGGTTGGAAAAGTAAATTTTGCAAATTAAAGATATATATAATTACTTAGACTCTATATCCCCTTTTGAACTTCAAGAGAAGTGGGATAATAGTGGTTTAATAGTTGGGAATATGGATGATAAGTTTAAAGAGATCTATATCTCTTTGGATTTAGATTTAGATATAATAAAAAAAATTAAAAAAAATAGTTTGATTATCACACATCACCCCTTGATATTTAGTCCAATAAAAACTTTAAATAATAATACATATTCTACAAAAATACTAAAAAAACTGATTAAAAAAGATATATCTTTAATCTCAATGCATACAAATATTGATAAAACACATCTAAATGAATATGTTGGAAATAAAATATTAGGATTTGATTTTATTAAAACTGATGATTTTATTTTAACAGCAAAAATAGATATGAGTTTTAAAGAACTTAAAAAAATAGTTAAAGATAAATTGAATTTAAAGATGTTAAAAACAGTAAATTGTAAAAAACATATAAATTCTGTATCCTTAACAACAGGTTCTGGTATGAGTCTATTGTCATCTATAAAAACAGATTGTTTTTTAACTGGAGATATAAAATACCATGAAGCGATGGAAGCAAAAGCTATAAATATATCACTAATTGATATAGAACATTATGAGAGTGAAAAGTATTTTTCAATGTTATTAAATGGCTTAATTGAAAAATATTTGAAAACTAATGATAAAAAAGCTATAATGCTAGCTTCTAAAAATCCATTTGAATATAAATAAAAGGAAAT
Source organism: Campylobacterota bacterium (assembly GCA_034660095.1). Classification (GTDB taxonomy): domain Bacteria; phylum Campylobacterota; class Campylobacteria; order Campylobacterales; family Arcobacteraceae; genus JAIOSF01. The sequence goes on from JAYEIM010000270.1 coordinate 3,394, forward strand.
GAATTGAATAAACACCTAGAGCAATTAGTAAAACTATCACAATTTGATAAAGATATTGTAAATTTTGACCCACAAATCAAAAACGAAGAGGAAAAGTTAAAAGTATTTACACAAGTTGTTGATAAGCTAACTAAACAAGTAGATGAACTATATGTAACAATTGATGATACAAAAAATAAAAGAATAAAAAATGATATTCATTTAAAAGAGTTATCTGATAAACTTGAAGAGATAGCTGGTAAGCATAAACTTGCTAAAAATGAAAAAGAAGTTAAAGCTTTACAGCTTGAAGAGGAGATTGCAAAAGAGCAAGTAAGTTTTGCAAATGAAGAGATTATTAGACTAGATGCTATAATTGTTTCAAAAACTGAAGAGCTAGAAACTTTAAAAGCTGAATTAGTAGAAGAATCAGAATCAGTAAAAGAGATACAAGATGCTAGTGATGCAAATATTGTAAAACTTGAAAACTCTAGAAATAGTGTATATGAAGAAAAATCTGTTTTAGTTTCAACAGTTGATTCTAAAGTTTTAGTTTTTTATGAAAAAATCAAAAGATGGGCAAACGAAAGTGCTGTTGTACCAGTTAAAAAACAAGCTTGTTACGGTTGTCATATGAAGTTAAGTGATAGATTTTATTCTGAATTTTTATTATCAGATGAGATTATGACATGTCCTCATTGTGGTAGAATCATTTATAAATCTGAAGATTCAGAAGTATAGATAATTATAAGTGAATAGTAAATGATGTTTAAATACATTTACTATTTACTTGCTGCAATAATATATATTGTAGCTATCCCTTATTTGCTTTTAAAATCTAGAAGTAAAAAATACAAAGATGCAATTCCAGCAAAATTCTTTTTAAAAAACAATCCAAAACTACCAAAAGATAAAATATGGTTTCATAGTTGTTCTATGGGTGAAACAAAAGCTTTAAAACCAATATTTGATAAACTTGATACTGATGATATAAATTTATCGGTTATAACAAATACCGGGTTTGAACAAGGTTTAAGTATGGTTAAAAATGTAAGATATTTACCATTTGAGATTTTTTTACCATTTTGGATAACTAGACAAAAAGTATTGGTTGTTATGGAAGCTGAACTTTGGTATATGTTGTTTTTAACTGCATTTAAAAATGGTACTAAAACAGTATTGATTAATGCCCGAATTAATGATAAATCATATGAAAGTTATAAAAAATATAGATTTTTTTATAAACAATTATTTAAAAATGTAGATAAGATATTTGCACAAAGTGATATAGACAAAAAAAGATTAAAAGAGTTGGGTGCTTCAAATATAGAAGTGATCGGAAATATAAAATTAGCAAGTTTACCAAAAACTACAAAATCACTAGAAAAACCTAATGGCATAGTTATAACTGCTGGAAGTACACACAAAACTGAAGAGGAGTTGATATTGGATGCTTGGGATAAAACTCAAGGAAAATTAATATTAGTCCCAAGACATCCAGAGAGATTTGATGAAGTTTATGCTTTGGTTGAAGATAGATATAAAAGTAGTGATATTAGTTATCATAGATATTCTAAAGAGGAAAATTTTAATAGTGATATAATAGTTGTAGATGTGATGGGTGAATTAAATAATATCTACAATATAAGTGATGTTGTTATACTTGGCGGTGGATTTATAAAAACAGCAGGTGGACATAATCCAATTGAGCCTGCATTTTTTAATACAGTAGTGATAAGTGGAGAGGTGATATTTAATCAAAAATCACTTTTTGAGTGTGTTAACGACTATTATTTAATAAAAAATGATGAATTGAAAAAATATTTAGATAACATAGAAAATTTAAAAAAAACAAGTTTAGGAAAAGCTGGAACAGTTGAGCCTATTTTAGAATATATAAATAAAATATGATGTTGTGTGCGATACAATTTTGAAAAATGGGATTAAATCATATATTTATGCATGTAAAATATATGATTTATATATTTTTAATACATAAATATATATAATTTCATATGGAAATTATAAAATTAAGAAAAAAAATTGATAATGAATACTTCTCAAATCAAACTATTTACAATATACTAAAAGAGCAATATAGACAACCAAATATAAAAATAAACAAGTTAGTAAAAAGTGGAGATATAATATCTTTAAAAAAAGGTTTTTATATATTTGGTGAAACCTATAGAAAAGAGAGGTTTTATAAAGAGCCAATATCAAATATTTTATATGGTCCATCATATATATCATTTGAGTATGCATTGTCTTTTTATAATATGATACCTGAATACGTACCTAGTATCACATCTGCTATTACGACTAGAAGTAAAAGCTATGAAACTTCTATAGGCAGTTTCTTTTATAGACAAATACCAAGTAGAGTTTATGATCTAGGGATCACATGGATAGGTGATAATAATCGGTCATTTTTTATTGCTAGTATTGAAAAAGCACTTTGCGATAAAGTTTATATAGATAAAGGGATATTATTTGAAAATCAAAAAGATGTTTTTGAATACTTAGAATATGACCTAAGGGTAGATATAGAAGAGCTACTTAAATTTGATATAGAAAAACTAGAAGAGATAGTAATAGCATATAAATCACATAAATTAATGATGCTATATAAAGCTATAAAAATTTTACATAGGAGAAACAATGCAAAATGAAGCTATAAAAAATATGTTAAGCAAATATAACCTAGAAAATGCAAATGACCCTTTTCAAGCACTAAGAGAGATACTCCAAGAGCTAATACTTTTTGCATTTTATAGGGAGGGTTTATTTAAAGAGGTGGCATTTTATGGTGGTACTTCACTTAGGATACTTTATGGACTTGATAGGTTTTCTGAAGATATGGACTTTACACTACTAGAACCTAATCCAAATTTTTCGCTAGCAAAGTACGAAAAAGGGATAAAAAAAGAGCTATCGTCATTGGGATTTGATATAGATATTCAGATGAAAAATATATCAGGTGATATCAAATCCGCTTTTATAAAAGGTGACACACTATCTCATATGATAAATATAGAAACAAAACAAGATATAATTGATGAGATACCAAAAGGTAAACTTACAAAAATAAAAATAGAAGTAGATACAAATCCACCTCAAAAGTTTCAATTAGAGCAAAAAACTATTTTAACACCAGTACCTTTTAGTGTAAATACACTTTCAAAAGAGTCTTTATTTGCAGGAAAAATGCATGCACTTTTATGTAGAAAGTGGCTGAGTCGCCCAAAAGGTAGAGACTGGTATGATTTGATATGGTATCTTCAAAATGGTGTTGATATAGATATAGTACATCTAAAAGAGAGGTTTTTGCAAAGTTGCTATTGGGAGCAAGATAAAAGCTATACAAAAGAGGAACTTGATAAGAATTTTTTCAAAGAGTTACTTAAAAATAGAGCCAAAAATTTAGATATACAAAAAGCAAAAAATGATGTTTTACCTTTCATCAGTAATAGTTCAAAACTAAATATTTGGGATAATGAATTTTTTGTGGACTTAGTAGATCATATAAAGTTTATAGAGGCAAAATAATAGAAAAGATAAAAAGTGATGTTTATACATATTTAGATACAATCATTTTTTATAAAGGAAGTACAATGAAAGAGAAAGCGTATAAATTATTAGCATTTCAAGAGGGTATCTCAAATGGAAAAGCAAAAGAGTTAATTGACAAAGGTGTAGTTTCAGTAAATGGCAAAAAACTACAAATAGCAAGAGGTGAAATCCATAGAGATACTATCTTTAAAGTTAAAGAGATAGCAAGTGCTAGAATTATATTTGAAGATGACGATATATTAGTAGTAGATAAACCAGCATTTTTAAATGCTCAAGAGGTTGAATCTAAATTTCCACAAGCAGTATTATTAAATAGATTAGATAAAGAGACAAGCGGAGTAATGATGCTTGCAAAAAATGAACCATTTAGAAAAAAAGCTATCAAAGAGTTTAAAAATCATAATGTTTATAAAGAGTATGTAGCCGTTGTAGATGGTAAAATTGTTGAAGAGTTAGAAATAGATATGCCAATTTCAACAATCAAAGGTAAGACAGCTAGAAGTAGAATTGATGAAAATCATGGAAAACCTGCAAAAACAACAATCTATCCAAGTATGATTGAGGGAAATAAAAGTAAAATAAAAATTGTAATTGAAAATGGTAGAACTCATCAAATAAGGGTACATTTACAATATGCAGGTATCCCTATTATTGGAGATTTACAATATGGAAAATCATCAAATCAAGTACAAAGAGTTATGCTACATAGTAAGGTTACTAGAATACTTGGTTATGAATTTCAAGCTAAAGAACCAAAAGAATTTTATCATTTTGGATTTTAGATGTTTGAGTATATTTGAAGCATTTGTAGACCTAAAGGTGTATCAAAATAAACTCTATTAGACTAAAAAAGGATGACAAATGGAAGTATTTATATTATTAAGCATTATTTTATCAATAGTAAGTTTTCTTTTATTTAAAAAGAACAAAAGTCAAATTAAACAGTTAGAAGAGATTGATGAAAATTCAAAATCATTAAGTGCAACAAATCAGCAACAAGAAATTGAACTTGCTAAACTAACTGAAAGACTTAGCAATTTATCTGACTTAGAAGCTGAATTGACAAAACTAAAAGAAGAGATAAAAACAAAAGATAGCGAAAATCAAAATCTATTAACTCAAAAACAAGATGAACTAACTACATTAAAGGAAGAAAACTCAAAAGCTAACACTTCACTTACTGAACAAAAAGATAAATATGAAGATTTTAAAATATCTAGTGATACAAGATTAGAAGAGATAAAAGAAGAGCTAGAACAATCTAAAACTGTAAATTCACAATATAATGAAGAGATAAAAACTAATAAATCTTTAATATCAGAACTAGAAACAAAAGTTAGTCAAGGATTACAAAATAGCCAAAAGATATTAACAGATAAAGAAAATTACATCAATGATCTAAAACAAAATATAAATAATCTTACAGATGATAAAAAAGAGTTACAAACACAAGTCAATCAAGATAAAGCTACAGTATCACAACTTCAAACACAACTAGAAGAACAAAACAGATCTATGGAAGAGAAAGTAAAGCTTTTACAAAATAGTGAAGAGAAGTTAAAAATAGAATTTAAAAATCTAGCAACTGAGATATTTGAAAACAATAGTAAAAACTTTGATGAAAGAAGTCAAAAAAGCATAGAGCATATTTTAAAACCTATGAATCAACAACTATCAGACTTTAAAAAGAAAGTTGAAGATGTACACACAAAAGATAATGTTGCCCGAGGGGAATTAAAGCAAGAGTTAAAACAATTAAAAGAGTTAAATCAACAGCTTAGTTCAGAAGCACATAATCTTACAACAGCCCTAAAAAGTGATAATAAAAAGCAAGGAAATTGGGGTGAGATGGTACTTGAAAAAGTACTTGAAAATTCAGGACTAAGAGAGGGTCATGAGTTTAAAAGAGAAGTATCTCTAAAAGATGATGAAAATAAAACTTTTAGACCAGATGTGATTGTAAATCTTCCTGATAACAGACACATAATCATAGATGCAAAAACATCTTTAAATGCTTATAGTGAATATATGGTGCAAGAAGATGAGATATTAAAACAAACATATTTAAAAAATCATATCAAATCTATGAAAGAGCATATAAAAGGATTGGCAGATAAAAAGTATGAAAATTTAAAAGATATAAATAGTTTAGATTTTATATTTATGTTTGTACCTATTGAGGGTGCTTTACTTCTTGCTTTGGAAAATGATGTCAATCTTTATGATGAAGCATTTAAACAAAAGATTATATTAGTTAGTCCTACAACTCTTTTAGTTGCTTTAAGAGCTGTTGAAAATACTTGGAGATATGAAAGACAAGCACAAAGTATAGCTGATGTGTATAAAAGAGCAGAAGAGTTATATAAAAAGTTCCATGGGTTTATAGATGACTTAAAAAAGGTAGATAAAGGACTTGAAACTGCAAGAACTAACTATGATGAAGCATTTAAAAAGTTAAGTGGTGGTCGTGGTAATCTTATATCTCAAGTTACTATGCTTAAAAAGGTGTCTAGTATTAAGCCTAAGAAAGAGTTGGATAGTGTTTTGGTTGATGGGGCTATGATGGATGTTTTGGAAGATAAAGAAGAGATAGGGAAATAATAATGGATA
>JAYEIM010000271.1:0-1884 GCA_034660095.1 Campylobacterota bacterium
AGGAGTTGATATGGGATCTTTAAAGGTAAATGATATACCACGATACACTTATGAAGATTATAAGTTATGGGAAAATGAATGGGAGCTTATAGAGGGCTATCCATATGCTATGGCACCTGCACCTATGATAAAACATCAAAGCATAAGTAATAAAATCGGATGGGTTTTACAAGATGCTTTTGAAGATTGTAAAAGATGCCAAGCACTTTTACCTGTTGATTGGAAAATATCTGAAAATACAATAGTACAGCCTGATAATAGTGTGATATGTCATAAACCCAAAAATAAAGCATATTTATCTAAAGCTCCAAAGATTATATTTGAGATACTTTCTAAATCAACAGCCAAAAAAGATATGGGTATAAAGTATGATTTGTATGAGGGTGAGGGTGTCAAGTACTATATCATAGTAAATCCAGATGATGAGATAGCAAAAGTATATCAACTACAAGATGGAAAATATATAAAAGTTTGTGATGCTACAGATGAAAAAATAGATTTTAAAATAGAAGAGTGTGATATAAGTATAAGTTTTGATTTTTCTAAGATATGGGGATGAGTCCTAAATCACTTGAAAAGTTTTTAAAAACTAATTGTAAGATAAAAGATAAAAAATGTATCAACAACACCACTGAAAAAACTATAAAAGCATGTATCCCTATGCATACTTTTGGAATACTCGTGTAATTTACAATATTGATAATTACACGAGTATTTTAATATTTTTGTGTTATTGTATATTTAATTTAGCTAAAAAAATGGTTACTGACTTAATAGACGAAATAGATTCTATTGAACTTTCATATAGTGATATAAAAGCAACTATCAAATTACTTTCCAATGATACAAATAGATTAGAAGACTTATGTTCTTTGTTGGATGAATTTGAAAATATAAATATCAAACAAGACAAAAAGGCAGTAATATTTTTAGATGAATTTCAAGATATATTGAAATATGATAACAGCGAAATATTAAATATACTTCGTGCAACATTGCAAAAGCATAAAACTATTACATATATTTTTGCAGGAAGTATTGAAAAACTAATGAGTAATATTTTTGAAAAACAATCATCTCCATTTTATAAGTTTGGTGTAGTTTTAGAACTAAATGTATTTGATAAAAATGATTTAAAAATAGATGTTATAAAAATATTAAAAGATAAAAATATTGTATTTGAAAATATTAATGATTTTGATGATATTCTAGTCAGGTTAAATTGCCATCCATATAACACTGTAATGGTATTACAAAAAATATATTATTTGCTTTTAGAAGAAAATAGAGATATTATTACAAAAGAAGATATAGAAAAAGGTTATGATTTAGCTTATGACTCAACAAAAAGATTAATAGAAGTAGAACTTGAAAGAACTAAAAATTTCAAAGGTACATACAAACTCATCTATGATTTAGCTAACAACAATGAAGATGGATTGGATTCTAATTTAAGATATCTTAGAAAGGTTGAATTAGAGAACTTAGGTCTAATCACTAAGGTTTCTAAGGGAAAATATGAGATACAAGATAGTTTTATGGTGGATTATTTAAATGATAGCAACTAAAAAAGAAATTTTATTAATAGGTGGTGGTGGTCACTGTAAATCTTGTATTGATGTAATTGAGCAAGAAAACAAATATACTATTGCTGGAATAATTGACAAAAAAGAGATGGTTGGTCAAGAAATTTTAGGGTATAAAATTATTGGTAGTGATGATGACTTAGAGCAACTATTTACAAAATATAAATATGCGTTAGTTACTATTGGACAAATTAAATCAAATACTATAAGAATAAAACTTTTTGATAAACTCAAAAATATAGGATACCACTTGCCATCAATTATCTCACCTATTTCATATATCTCTCAGCACTCTTTT
>JAYEIM010000272.1:0-9522 GCA_034660095.1 Campylobacterota bacterium
TTAGATGGACTTTGTTTATTAAAATTGATTTCACAAGTTCGTCGTGATGTTAGAATAGTAGCAAATGATTTTTTATCTGGCGTTGAAAACTTAAATTCATTATTTATAAAAATTGACAATTATAAACATACTCAATCTAAAAAAAGTATCCAATCAGTTTATGATGCATTAAATAATGAAGAGGCTATTATAATTTTTCCAGCAGGAGAAGTGAGTCGTATATCACCAACAGGAATAAAGGATATAAAATGGCAAAAAGGGTTTTTAAAATTTGCCAAAAAAACAAATAGTCCAATTTTACCAATACTTGTAGATGCTAAGAATTCTAAAACATTCTATACTGTTTCAATTCTAAACAAGACATTTTCAACACTTTTACTCTCCGATGAGATGTTTAAAAAACATGATAAAAATATAAATATTAAAATTGGAAATTTAATACCAAATGAACACATAATTCCTCAAAATATACCAATGAAAGATTTGTCATCTTTATATAGAAAACATCTATATAGTTTAAAAAAAGGTAAAAAATCTTTTTTTAAAACAGTAAGTGCGATAGCACCATCTACTTCTAGACAAGATATCAAAAAAGAGTTAAAGCAAACACAAGTTATCGGCAAAACAAATGATGGAAAAGTAATATATCTATATGAATATTCACAAAATAGTGTTATTTTAAATGAACTAGGGAGATTAAGAGAGATTAGTTTTAGAAAAGTCAATGAAGGTGTAAATCAAAAAAGAGATTTAGATAAATATGACAAATATTATAAACATATTATTCTTTGGGATGATGATGACTTAGAAATTGTAGGGGCATATCGAATTGGTATAACGGATGAAATTGAGGAAGAGTATGGAGTAGATGGCTTTTATACAAACACCCTTTTTAAATTTAAGAAATCATTTCTTCCATATCTTGAAAATTCTATTGAACTAGGTAGAAGTTTTGTTCAGCCTAAATATTGGGGTAGTCGTGCTTTGGATTATCTTTGGTATGGCATAGGTGCGTTTTTAAAACAAAATCCACAAATAAAATATATGTATGGACCTGTAAGTTTAAGTGCATCATATCCTCAGTATGCAAAAGAGTTGATAGTAGATTTTTATAGTTTTTATTTTAAAGGTGATAAAAAAATAGTTGAAGCTTTAAATCAATTTGAATATGAAACACAAAGTATAGCTTTAGAAAACCCTTTTAAGTTTAAGGATTATAAAGAGGATTTTAAACTTCTAAAATCAAAACTAAAAAGTATGGATGTAGCTGTACCAACTTTATATAAACAGTATGGTGAATTATCTCAAAGTGGTGGTGTTGAATTTCATGGATTTAATGTTGATCCTAGCTTTTCAGACTGTATTGATGGTTTTATTTTGGTTGAAGTTGAAAAAATAAAAACCAGTAAAAAAGAAAGATATATAAAATAAAAAAATAAATTAAAATTTAAGCATTTAGTTTATAATAAGACTTTATAACTTTTGAAGCATTTTTTAATGCTTTTTTAGTATTTTTCCCAAATCCTCTAAAAGTACCATCACTATTTATTATCTCTACTGATTCTAGATTTTTTTTAGCTTTCATTGCAAAAACTCTATACACATCACAACTCTTTTTAAGTTCATCAATACAATTAAATTGATCATTTACAAGTATTTTCCCATACATTTTAAATCCTTCCTTTATGTTTTGTATTTTATTACTAATGGTAATAAATTATAGTAATTATATATTTAATAGGCTTAAAATAAAATAAAATATAGCTAATAGTAATAAAATATATACATCTTATTTTAATGTAACCAATTAGTTACCAAAATATATTACTATTTCTCTATTATTTTAATAAGGGAAATTATGTTAAAGAATTACAAAAAAAAATTAGATGAAATAGTTTTAAATATGAACGATGTCGGTAGTGACCTATTAAAAGCAAATAAACTTATCTTAGACTCGCTAGATGATTGTGATATAGAAAAATTTAAAAAAGCTAAAGAATATACTAGAAGTGTAGCATCAAAAGTAAATAATATTGATAATCATATTGTTTCTATTTTAGCTTTGCATAAGCCAGAAGCAAAAGATTTAAGATGGTTAACATCTGCTTTAAAGATAACAAATGAGCTAATGAGTATCTCGATAAAAACAAAATATTTTATAGAAGATTTTAGTGCTATTTGTGAAGAATTAAATACAAAAGAGATTGTAAAATATGCAATACCAATGCAAAAAGCAACGGTAAAAGCTCTTAAATACGCTATTGAAATGATCAGTATAGATAATATCGAAGATATTCAAGATAACTACACGAAAGTACTTGTGTCAAAAAACAAAACTGATGATATTTATGAGATGATAGAATCTAATCTAAAAAAAGATGCAAAAGAGATCAAAAAGTTTACCAAATACTATAAAATGATTCAAGCATTAAGAAATAGTGAAAAAATTGCAGATAGAGCTATGAGTATAGCTACACTTTTAACTTATGCACATAGTGGTGGAGAGATCCATTAATAGGGAGTTAAAATTAAAAGCATATGGGATATGTTTATATAAAAAAAATCAATATGGTACTTATATATTATTATGTCTATCTTCTAAAAGCTTACAAAAATGGGGCTTTGTAAAAGGTGTCCAAGAAGGTGCTGAAACAAACCAAGAAACGGCAATACGGGAGTTTTACGAGGAAAGCAGTATTTTAATAGATGAAAAATATTTAGGTAACTACTTTCATCAAATAAACATATCAAAAGATATAGGGGTATATTTAGTTGATTATGATGCTGTAAGCTGTCTTGATAAGTATTTTATAAATCATGAACTAAAGTCTATATATTTATCCCAAGAAAATACAGATATAAAGTTTTTCGATATTAAAAGATTACCAAAAATAAAAAAGAAACAATCTATTTTAGTAAGACAAATTGTAAATAGTTTGGAAGATTTATAACAAATAAAATAAGGAAAAAAAATGGCAAAAACAACAAGTCAAAGGATAAAAGAGGTTCATAGCCTTGCGAGTAAACATTTTGGAGATGTTAAATTTGTAGGTTTAAAATATGATGAATATGATGGATGGGTTGCAAAAATATCTTTTCATAAAAGTTCTGTATATAGTAGTATAACATCTAGGGATGAAGAACCAAGGGTTGCATTAAAAAAATTAAAATCTAGAATGGAAAAAATTATAGATAGATACAATAATACATAGTTGTTAAAAGTAAAAACTTGATACTACTTCATATGAATAAAAAATTAATTAGTGAATTTATAGGTACTTTCATACTTGTATTTGCAGGTTGTGGGGCTATTGTTGTTGAAAGTTTAACAGGTGCTTTAGGGCATGTAGGTATTGCACTTACATTTGGATTTGTTGTAAGTGCTTTGATTTATACATTTGGTCATATAAGTGGTGCTCATTTTAATCCAGCTGTTACGATATCTTTTGCTTTGATGAATGAATTTGATAAAAAAGATGTTTTAAAATATATTATTTCTCAAATAAGTGGTGCTATTTTAGCTTCTCTATTTTTGCTACTTCTATTTTTAGAAGAGGCTAAATCTATGAAAGAATTAGCATATTTAGGGGCTACGCTTCCAAGAGGAAGTTGGTATCAATCATTTGGATTTGAGTTTATACTTACTTTTATACTTATGCTTGTGATTTATGGATCTGCTGTACATGGAAAAGCAATAAAAAGTTTTGCAGGTATGGCTATAGGGCTGACAGTTGGACTTGAAGCTATGTTCGCAGGTCCTATTTGTGGAGCAAGTATGAATCCAGCTAGAAGTATAGCACCCGCAATAGTAAGTGGAAATTTTGAACATTTATGGATATATATAGTTGCTACTACATTAGGAGCAATAGCAGCAGGCATAGTTTTTATAAAATATATAAAATGTAAAAATCAACAAGAGTGCGGTGCATAGCTTCTAATCTACCAACTTAAAAAGAAAAAGATTAATAATCTTAATAAAATAAAGATTAAGTTAAAATTGTTAATATTCAAATAAAAATAGGATTAAATATTGAGAAGAATAAAAGAGTTTTTTTATAGTAAATTTTATATAGAGCTGATACTTGCTGCAACTTTATTTATTGTAGCTATTGCTACAAACAGTATGGTTACAATTATCATATATATGTTATATTTTATCATTATGCTTGAGCTTGTAAGAGCTATTATGAGTTTTATACGGGAAAAAAGGGTAAAAATAGGTATTTTAATCGATGCTTTTATCATATTGGCTTTGCGTGAATTTATAGTAAATGTTGTAAAAATAAACAAAGAGGAGATAAATAGTATAGATGCACTTTTATCAAGTAGTACAAATTTTCATATTATGATATTTAGTGGTGTGTTGATATTTTTGTTTATTATTCGATGGGCAGCTATGTTGACATCTCCAGATAAAAAAGGGCAATCTAGAGTTAAAATATAAATATGAATCAAATATTACTATTAGATTTAATTTGGATATTTATCCCTATTTTATTTGTGTATTACATATACTACAAATGGAACGACGATAAATCAACTATACCCTACTCTTTAAGTAGAATGTTTTTACAACTTATACTTATTGGGTATGTTCTAACTTATATTTTCAATACAAAAGAATTTTTATATATCATATTTATTTTATCAATTATGCTTATTGTTGCTAGTTTTATCGCTATGCGACCAGTTGCAAAGAGATCTACTGACTTATATTTTATAAGTTTTATCTCTATATCTATTGGTGGCATTATTACTCTTGGGTTTGTTGTAGGTGCTATTTTAGATCTTGAAGTTTGGTATGAGCCTAGATATATTATCCCACTAGCTGGTATGATTTTTGCTAACTCTATGAATAGTGTATCAGTAGCAGCAGAAAGGTTTGAATCAGAATACCTAAGAGATAAAAACTATAAAACAGCTAGAAGTAAAGCTTACAAAGCAGCCCTAATACCAAATATAAACTCACTTTTTGCAGTGGGACTTGTATCTATCCCTGGGATGATGACTGGACAAATATTAGCAGGCATATCACCACTTATAGCTGTAAAATACCAAATTATGGTTATGTGTATGATAATATCAAGTAGTGGTATATCAACAGCAGTATATTTAAAAATAATCAAAAGAAAATACTAATAATCAAAATTACAATGAAACCAAATTGTAACTATACTCTTTTATAATCATTTAAAATGTTTATAGGATAAATATGTTAAATAAAAAATGGACAAGTATAGTTAAAAGACTTGATTTTGCATTTCAACCAATAGTAAATATTAAGAGTGGAAAATTATATGCAGTTGAAGCATTATTAAGAAATGTAAAAGAGGCTGGGTGGTATCACTCTATTTTTGCACTATTTGATGATGCCTTTCATGATGGTGTATTGTATCAATTAGATTTAGAATTAAGACAAATGGCTTTTAGTAAATTTGCTAAAATAGAGATACAAAATATTCAACTTTTTTATAATCTGGATAATAGACTTATATATATGCCTGATTTTAGCTATGGTAATACTTCAAAAATATTAGAACAATTCAATCTTGATAAAAAAACAATATGTTTTGAGCTAAGTGAACGAGGCTCTATGCAAGATCCAAGTGCAGTTACAAATATGGTCAATCGATATAAGCAGGAGGGATTTGATATAGCTATTGATGATTTTGGTACTGGTATTGCTGGGTTTCAATTGTTGTATTATGCAGAAGCTACATTTATAAAACTTGATAGATTTTTTATAGATAATATTCATAATGATTCTAAAAAAAGACTTTTTTGTAGTTCTATTATCAATATGGCTCATATTATGGGGATAAAAGTTATAGCTGAGGGTATTGAAACAAAAGAGGAATATTATACTTGTAAAGATATTGGTGCGGACTTTTTACAAGGGTATCTTATACAAAAGCCAAAAATTGAATTAGAAAAAATTAAGACTGAGTATGAAGAGATTAAAGAATTATTTAAAATGGATAAAAGAAATGACACTTCAAATTTAGTTGACAAAACAAAAATTCAAAAGATACCATCAATTAGTATAGATACAAATCTAAAAAATCTTTTTTCATATTTTAAAAATCATCCTACTAATTCATTTGTCCCTGTAGTTGATGCTCTTGATCAACTTTGTGGTGTAATTTATGAAGAGGATACAAAACAATTCTCATACTCACCATATGGAGCATCATTGGCAAAACATGACAAGTCAAATGAGAAACTAAAAACATATATTAAAGATGCGATATCTGTAGAGATAACTTGGGGAGTTGATAAAGTATTGGAAATTTACAATATGAACTCACAAGATTCAAAAGGTATATTTATAACCAAAAACAATCAATACTATGGATTTATAAATGTAAATAATCTTTTGTCATTATCATACAATAGAAATATTGAAATTGCATCTGACCAAAACCCACTTACAAAACTAGCTGGAAATAAAAAAATAGAGGAGTTTTTATATCATGCTTTTAAACATAAAAAGAAAGATACCTTTCATATAGTATATTTTGATTTTAATGATTTTAAACCTTTTAATGATATGTATGGGTTTAGACAAGGGGATCGTGCTATTTTAATATTTGCAGATATTTTAAAAAAAGAGTTATCTGATGATACTTTTATAGCTCATATTGGTGGAGATGATTTTTTTGTTGGTTTTGAAAATAAAGACTATATGGAAGTCTATACTGTGATAAATACGATTCAACAGCAATTTAAAACAAATGTAAAAGTGTTATATTCTAAAGATGATAAGCAAAATGGCTATATAGAAATTAAAGATAGATTTGGAGTTGAACGTAAATTTCATTTATTGGGAGTTGCAAGTGCTATAGTTGAGATATCTAAAGAAACAAATAAAAATAATTTTGATTTAGCACTTGGTTCCATTAAAAAAGATTCAAAAAAAATAGATACCCCTTTATCTATAACAATTTTATAATAGGATAATAGTAAGAAAACAGATAACCACTTGTATCCAAATTGTAATTAAATGATTTTATAATACTTATTATAAAAATAAAAAGGATTTATAAATCATGATTACATTTACCAGTGTAAAAGCAAAACTAAACTCAATATCTGTTTTGACAGTTGTTGGATTTTTAATATTAGTAACATTAATAATATTTTTTTCATCGACTCAAAATAGATACAATAATCTAAAAGAGAATTTATCAAAATTACAAGTAGATACAATATATCTTAACAATATATCTAAACAAACCACTACAAAAGATACTTTCGATAAACAATATAAAATAGTACAAATAAATTTAAACAAATTAGTAATTTCTATGGATGATGTAAAACTAAACAAAAGTGTTTTAAAAGTATTTAAGAATGAGCTAAAAAATATTAACGATGCTTATAAATTAGTTTTCCAAAAGCAACAGTTAATTAATAAATATTTACTGAAGATGAATAGTGAAAAAAACAATATAAATGATATTTTTAAAAAAGTTTATGACTATAAACTTTTGCAATATATGATGCAACTAGAACTATATGAAAAAAACTTTTTATTAACAAAAGAGATAGACTTAAAAAAACTCAGAAAAGTTAATTTTAAAATGAAAAGATCAGTTAGAGGATCTGAAAACTTCACTAGAAATAAACCTTTGCAAAAGCAAATTAGTGGTTCTTTAATAATGTATGAAAAAATGTTAAAGTCTATTGTGCAAGAGCAAAGTAAAATAGATAATTTACATAAGAATTTAAGTGATGATTTTATTAGAATATCAAATGTTTTAAATAAAATATATACCACTGTGAATAGTCAAATTACTAAAAAAAGTAATCAGCTACTATATATAATATTATTTATTGCATTTATTATTGTCTCTTTAGAATTTTTGATAGCTACATATATATCAAAATCAATAATTACAAATTTAAATATAGTACATAATGGCTTGAAAAGTTTTTTTGATGTTATTAACTATAAGTCCAAAACAGCACAAGAGCTTAAAATAGACACAAAAGATGAATTTAGTCAAATTGCTAATGATATTAATATAAATGTGGCAAATAGTGTGAAGCTAATTAACCATAACCAAGAGGTTTTAGAAGAGGCAAATGATATTCTACAAAAAGTTGCTAATGGTTTTTATGGATATAAAATACCACATCACAATAATGTATCGCCAGATGTAAAAGATTTAATAAAAAATGTAAATAAAATGTTAGATGAGACAAAATATAAGTTTGACATTTTAAATAAAGCCTTAGAAGCATATGGTAGCTATAACTTTGAATATACTGTTCCAAAGAAAAATGAGAAAGGGCTTTATGGTGATTTTGGTACATTAGTAGCTAGTACTAAACTAATAGGAAATAATGTATCAGAATTTTTAGCAATGATTATAAATACTGGTGATAAACTTAATAATGACACCTCAATACTAAGTCAAAGCTCAAACGAACTATCAAATGCATCAAATAAACAAGCAGTTTCATTAGAAGAAACAGCAGCAGCACTTGAAGAGATAACGGCAAATATTCAAAACAATACAAAAAATGTACACCATATGTCACAATATGCCAATGAGTTGTCAAAGTCATCTAAAGAAGGTCAAGAGTTGTCACATAAAACAGCAGTATCTATGGATGAGATAAATGAACAGGTAACATCAATCAATGATGCAATTAGTATTATTGATCAAATAGCATTTCAAACAAATATTTTATCTTTAAATGCAGCAGTTGAAGCTGCAACAGCAGGTGAAGCTGGAAAAGGTTTTGCAGTGGTTGCACAAGAGGTAAGAAACTTAGCTTCAAGAAGTGCCCAAGCTGCCAAAGAGATTAAGGGTTTAGTAAATAAAGCAACTGAAAAAACTACAGAAGGTAAAAAAATAGCAAGCGATATGAGCAATGGATATGAAAATCTAAACAGTCATATTAAAGATACAATTAATATAATCAGTGATGTATCAAATGCAAGCAAAGAGCAACAAATTGGTATAGAGCAGATTAATGATGCTATTACAGTATTGGATCAAAATACACAAATAAATGCACAAAATGCACAACATATATCTAATTTATCTTTATCAATTTCACAGTTATCAGAAAGCTTAATTAGTGTATCTTCTAATGCAAAATTTAAGGATAGAATTAGAAAACAAGTATGTGATGTAGAGTTAGTGTATAAAACTGCAAAACTTAAAAATGACCATGTAAGTTTTAAGGCAGATAACTATAAAAAGGTTGGAACATTTGCCCAGTGGACAGTTGCAAACGAACATCAATGTGATATGGGAAAATGGATAAATGAATGTGAATCAAATCATTTACCATTTACACAAACAACTACATGGAGTCAATTAAAAGAAACCCATATAAATGTCCATAAAAATGTACAAAAATATGTAGATATAAATGCACAAAAAGTAGATAATGAACAATTAAGAGAAGTAGCCCAACAAGTAGAAAGTAATACGATAAGTTTATTTGATCAATTAAATGAAATAAAAGTTATAAATTGTGAAGCATTGAAAAAATAATATTAAG
>JAYEIM010000273.1:0-1880 GCA_034660095.1 Campylobacterota bacterium
AGAGTTTCAACTGCTTTAAAGTCTCCAGTAATTGACTTTTCTAACTACTCTTTAGCTGTACTTAACTTTAAACAATGGTTTGAAGTATCTGCTTACGATGCTGCGTTTGATACTGCATTTGTAGGATTTGAGATACAAGCTGATACAACAAATACAGCTGGAACAAAAATTAAGCTTCAAGATGCTAGTGGATACACTACTTATGTAACTGTTGGTCAAACATATATCAAAAGAGTTACACCTGAAACTCCAGTTATAAATGGATACGATTCAACATACTTAAGTAACAAAGGTCTAAATGCAGAACCTATGTGGGCGGACTTTAAACTACCTTTAGATGTGTTAGCTGGTCAAAAAGCTAAGATAGTGTTTGGTTTCTTCTCAAAAGACACTGCATTTAATAACAATAGAGGTTGGGGAATTGATAATGTATTTATCCAAGATAACTTAGAAAATGCAATAACATTACCACCAATGGTACCTACACTTGACAACAACATCTCAACAGATGTTGGAGCAATTGTACCTGCTACATAATTGATAGTTTGATTTATAGATTATTAAATATGTTAAATATAAACCATACAAGGGTATTTTCTCTTGTGTGGTTTTTTTTATTTTTTAGTAGTAGTTTATATAGTTATTCTTTAGATAGAATACTACTAAGAGATATTACATCTGAA
Source organism: Campylobacterota bacterium (assembly GCA_034660095.1). Classification (GTDB taxonomy): domain Bacteria; phylum Campylobacterota; class Campylobacteria; order Campylobacterales; family Arcobacteraceae; genus JAIOSF01. The sequence continues at coordinate 684 of JAYEIM010000273.1, forward strand.
AATACACTTCAAACGGAACACTTTCATATATATTGGTCAGATGAGTATGAGTATACTTACCCTTGGCTAGTTGATGTAGATGGTTACCCTATGTATATAGATACACTTAAAACTCAAGCAGAAGATATATATCAAAGTTTTATAGATGAAGGTTTTGTTCTGCCTGATAGAATAGAGATATATGTAGCAAATACAGGTATCTTTGCCAATGGACTATATACAAATAGTATATCATCTTTAGGGGCATTTACAAGTGACGACTACCCTGAGATACTTATAAATGCAAATATTGCTCAAAAAACACTTGATAGTGATATTAAGAGAATACTTGCTCATGAGATGATGCATGTTGTTCAATATCAAAATGATATTATACTAGGTGAAAACACTACACCAGATAGTTTAAAATGGTTTACAGAGGGTACAGCAGTAGTAAGTGAAACATATATCACTAATGACCCAAAATACCTATATGAGTATTTTGAAAGTATTATAAATATTCAAGGTTTTAAAGATACAAAAGGATTGACCCCATATGGAAATGGCTTTTTATTTTATTATTTAATGAAAAAGTATAACTATAGTTTAATTGACTTTATAAATAAATATAAACTATACTCTACTTTTGATATATTTATAGCAAATATTGAACAAGAACAAAATCTAAATAAACATCAACTTATATCAGATATTTATCATTCATTTTTAAATGATAAAGAGTTTTATGGTGTGGGATTTGAAGAGATATATATTGGGTATAGTTTATATGAAAACTACACACTAAATCTAACATCATCATGGCAACTAATATCACTGAGATTTAACACTAATGATTTTTCATTTTTAGATGATATAGATTATCTTATGTGGGGATATAAAAACAACAGTTGGAGTTGTATATCAAATAATGAAAATTTAAATACTAAATGCAATGATAACTATACGATGATAGATAGTATATCAACCAATGATGGTATTTGGATATATACAGATAAAAATAGTAGTTTAAATCTACATATATTTAAGTAAATTTAAACTATAAAAAAGATTAAGATGAAATTTTAACCTTTAGTAAAAATATCAACGACATAGTCTTTCATCAATATAGCTACTAATCCAGTAAATAAAAACCATTGTAGTCTATCAAATTTAGATTCTACTTTTTCTATTTTTGTTTCTACTTTTTGTATATCTTCT
>JAYEIM010000274.1:0-9491 GCA_034660095.1 Campylobacterota bacterium
AGCGACACAACCACTACTTACATCAGCACCAACAACATATCCAATAGTAAAAGCAGCACAAAATGTGTTATTGAACTGTGATTGATATATTTATATTTTTAATTACTATAGCTATTTTTTTATCTTGATATCGCTTTTGTATTCGCACTTATTGGTTTTATTGAATTTGTATAGATTAATAAATGGCGACCCCAGTAAGATTTGAACTTACGTTTTTTAGAGGAAATCTAAACGTCCTTGGCCGCTAGACGACGGGGTCAATGAAAGTGGGATTATAGTATAAGTGATATTTATAATCGCTTAATTTTATTTGAAAAGGTTTTGGATTGGTTCAGGATTTTATAGATTTTGATTATATAAATAAAAAAGATAAAGAATTAACTAGTAAATTTTTGTTTTTTAAAAATGTTAAGAAATATATTTTAGGTATCAATAAACTTACAAAATCTATTTTAAAGCATATTGAAGTTGATGGAATAGTTGATGATTTTACAAGGGTGCAAAGTTCAAGAAGAAAAAAAGATATATTTCAAATAGAAGATATACCAAAAGACTCTATAATTTTGTGGACTTCATCTGGAAGTCCTCTTGAAGTTAAAAATAAACTTGATGCTATGGGATTTGAAAATATAAGTTATCTTGCATTTTATAAATATTCTGGTTTAGAATTGGCTAAGCCACCTTTTATAGTAGATTTTAAAAATGACTATTTAGCTAATAAAAGTAGATATGATGAGATCTACAATATATTAGCTGATGAAAAATCAAAAGATGTATTTACTAAAGTTATAAATTTTAAAATTTCATTTGATTTTGAATTTATGAATGGTTTTACAAATGATTTTAAAGGTCAGTATTTTGATGAAGAGTTAATTCCTAAGATAAAAGATATAGTATTTTTAGATGGTGGTGGATATATAGGTGATACTATTCCTAATATTATAGAAAATTTTCCTGATTTTAAAAAAATTTATGTTGTTGAACCAAGTGAATTGCATATTGGTATTGCAAAAAAAGAGTTTGGTCACCTTAAAAATATAGAATTTATTAATTGTGGATTAGGTTCTATAAAATCAAATAGTATAATTATTCAAGATAAACAAGATACTTGTAATCATAACTATCAAGCTGAAAATTTAAACACTATTGATAATATTATTACTCAAAAAGTTGATTTTATAAAGTTAGATATAGAGGGTGCAGAGCAAGATGCGATTGATGGAGCAAAAAAAACCATAAAAAATTATAAGCCTATATTGGCAATTTGTATTTACCATAAAGCTGAAGATTGGTACAAAATACCTCAAAAAGTATTAGAGATAAATAGTGATTATAAAATATATATAAGACACTATATGGAAGGTATTTTTGAAACTGTGATGTATTTTATACCAAAAAATAAGTAGAGATAATTAACTATTAATCATCTCTTTTATATTTTTTGCACATTTAGTTATTTTTTCTATTTTTTCGTTGTAGTTTAAACTATCATCAATAAGATGTTTTACAAATGTACTACCAACAATAACTCCATCTACACCTTTGGCTTTCTCTTTTGCAGTTTTTTCATCTACTCCAAAACCAATATAAAGAGGTGTGTTTGTGGAACTTCTAACATCTGAAATTATTCTAGTTAAATCCTCTTTAGCACCACTTCCAGTTATACCTGCATACGCTACCATATATATAAATTTATTACTTCTTTGTGTGATTGTTTTTATTCGTTCTAAACTATCTGTAGGTGCTACAAAGTCTATAAGTGATTGATTATATTTTTCAAATATATCTTTATATGCTTTGGCTTCCTCATAAGGTAAGTCTGGGATAATTGAGCCATTTATACCAAATTCTTCCCCTTTTTGTAGGAACTCTTCGATTCCATAGTGGAAAAATGGATTCATATATCCCATCCATAATGTATCCATATATGGGGCAATTTTACTTGATACTTCAAATAAATCTTTTAGTTTAAAACCATTTTGTAGTGCTAGTAAACTAGCTTTTTCTATAACTGGTCCATCTGCAACAGGGTCAGAAAATGGGATACCAAGTTCTAGTGTATCGACACCTGCATCTTTCATACTAAGTGCCAAATCAACAGTAAAATTATTTTCTGGTAATGATGATGTAATAAATCCAACTAATTTTTTCAATTTTTATTCCTATTTATAATAATTTATAAGATATAATAATAGCATAATATTAATAATAACATAATGATAGAAAAGGAACCATTGATGGGTAAACAAACAATTACATCAATTCAGAAACTAAAAGGTGTTAGAAAGTTAAGTATGATTACAGCATATGATGCTTTATTTGCTAAATTATTTGATGAACAAGTTGATTTTATATTAGTTGGCGATAGTTTAAATATGAGCTTTGGTGGAAACTCAGATACACTTAGTATTGGAATGACAGAGATGATATATCATACAAAAGCTGTTTGTAATGGAGCAAAAAATACATTTATTATTTGTGATATGCCTTTTGGTACATATGTAGATGAGCAAGTTGCATTTAAAAATGCTAGAGATGTATTTCAACAAACTTCTGCAGATGCTATTAAAATTGAGGGTGGAGTTGAAAAAGCACATATTGTTAAACATCTTACATCAAACTCAATTGCTGTTATTGGTCATATTGGATTATTGCCACAAAATGTTAGAGCAGATGGTGGTTATAAAGTTCAAGGTAAAACCGAAGAAAATATACAAAGATTAATAAAAGATGCAAAAGCTATAGAAGATGCAGGTGCATTTGCTATAGTTTTAGAGGGTGTTACAAGCCAAGCAGGAGATGTTATAACAAAAGCTGTATCTATACCAGTTATTGGTATAGGAGCTGGAGTAGATACTGATGGTCAAGTTTTAGTTTGGTCAGATATGTTAGGTTTTTTTGAAGAGTTTAAACCAAAGTTTGTTAGAAAATATTTAGATGGTGCAAGTTTGATTAAACAAAGTGTAAAACAATATGTAGATGATGTAGAATCGGAAAATTTTCCATCAAAACAAGAGATATATTAATCTAAAAAAAGTGAAGAGAAAATATGAATACTAAAAGAAATGTAATAACTACAATAGCTGCAATAATGACTATTATGTTTATAGTGATGATTATAAATATAACTATAAATTTAAGAGATTTTGGGATAAGTAGTGCAAAAACAAAAGCACAACTTGTAGCACAAAGTGTTAAAAATGGACTAACAGCTCATATGGTAAATGGTATGATGGAAAATAGAGATTTTTTCATAAACCAAACAAAGCAGCTTTCAAATATTGATGACTTGTGGATCACTAGAGCTGCAACAGTTGAAAAGCAATATGGTCTAGGTAAAGAACCTATAAGAGATGATATTGATGCTAAAGTATTAAAAACTGGCAATATAATAGATGTTGTTGATGAGAACTTTTTTGGACATAGTACATACAGAATCACTATACCATACAAATCAGAGATAAATTCAAATATAAATTGTATATCTTGTCATGATTCAAAGGTTGGAGATACATTGGGTGCTATTTCTATGATAATGACAATGGATGATCTAAAAGATACAAGTTTAAAGATTATATTTTATGTATCTTCTATCTCTTTAATACTAAGTTTGATTATCTTGATATTTGTAAAAAATATTATAACTCCTTATTTATCTATTTTTGAATCTATAAAAAATGTTATGAAAAAAGCAAAAGATGGTGATTATAGTGGAAGAATAGGCGATGTAAATAATGCCGAATCTAAAGAAGTTGCTCACTGGATAGATGAGCATATGAATAAACTACAAACAAATTTAATATCTATGGAGGAGAAAATAGATATATTTCTAACTGCTCATAAGTCTGAAAATGTTATTGATCCAATTATAGATGTAGAAAATACGGTAACTAGACTATCTGATATTTATAAATTTAAAAAAGTTATTGAACATGATGAGATAATTGAAGATGTATATATAAGGTTTGCTGTAGTTTTAAAAGAAAAATTCAATATAAATAACTTTAATTTTATAGAAGCAGATACAACAAATAAAACAATAAATATTGTATATAAAACTGAAGAGATACTGTGTGATCCTATCTTAAATGGGTGTAGAGCAGATAGAATTAATACAATTGTTGATTCTACTAACTTTAAAGATGTATGTCCACATTTTAAAAGTGACAAACATCATTTATGTGTACCTTATTCTATATCTAATGATTTAGATTTTATAATAAATATAATTTCTCATACGCAAGAGGAGCATGAAAACGCTAGAGATCAACTACCTTTTATTCAAGATTATGTAGATACTGCAAAACCAGAGATAGTAAGTAAAAAACTTATGCAAATACTTGAAAAAAATGCAAATACAGATCCACTTACAGGATTGTTCAATAGAAAGTATCTAGAAAATTTTATAGAAAAAACTCTCTATAAAGGTGAATTGAAAAATATACCTTGTGGTCTAATGATGGTTGATATAGACTTCTTTAAACTTATAAATGACAATTATGGTCATGATATTGGTGATATTGCTATAAAAACTATTTCAAATACACTTACTGATGTTATATCTAATGATGATATAGCAATTAGATTTGGTGGTGAAGAGTTTATAGTTATATTGACAAATGCTACAGAGGAAAAATTATTGAGTGTAGCACAAGAGATTAGAATAGCATTTTCTCAACAAAAAATACAAGCAGGTACTGAAATATTTAGTAAAACTGTTAGTATTGGTACATCTCTATTTCCAAACACAAATGAACAGTTTTGGAAATATATTAAACAATGTGATATAGCACTTTATGAAGCTAAACAAACAGGTAGAGATAAAGTTGTAAGATATACACAAAGTATGGAACAATAACTATATGGAAAGATTAGTAGAACTTGAAACAATATCATTTGAAGACAATAGTGAGGAGATAACTCTTCGTCCAACAATTTGGGATGATTATATTGGGCAAGAGAAGATTAAAAAAAATCTTCAAGTATTTATAAAAGCTTGTAAGAAAAGGGAAGAGGTACTGGATCATATACTTCTTTTTGGACCCCCTGGACTTGGTAAAACAACATTAAGTCATATTATTGCAAACCAGATGGAAACAAATATAAAAGTAACAGCAGCACCTACAATTGAAAAAGGTGGAGATTTAGCTGCAATTCTTACAAATTTAGAAGAGGGCGATATACTTTTTATAGATGAGATACATAGACTAACTCCTGCAATAGAGGAGATACTTTATCCTGCTATGGAGGATTTTAGACTTGATATCATTATAGGTTCAGGTCCTGCTGCACAAACTGTACAAATTGATCTTCCAAAATTTACATTAATAGGTGCAACAACACGAGCAGGAATGCTTAGTAATCCACTTAGAGATAGATTTGGTATGAATTTTAGATTAAACTTTTATGATGATGCAGAGTTATCTAAAATAATTGAAATTGCATCTGTAAAATTAAATAAAATAAGTGAAAAAACAGCAAGTTTTGAGATAGCAAGAAGAAGTAGAGGGACACCCCGAGTTGCACTTAGACTACTTAAAAGAGTTAGGGATTTTGCGGAAGTTGAAGATGAAGATAGTATAGAGTTACATAGATGTAAATATGCTTTAGATGAACTAGGCATCAATGACAAAGGTTTTGATGAGATGGATTTAAGACTTTTAGAATTGTTATTGTCAAATAAAGGGAAACCAATAGGACTTGGTACTATGGCAGCAGCATTGAGCGAAGATGAGGGTACAATTGAAGATGCTATTGAGCCTTATTTACTTTCAAATGGATATATTCAAAGAACAGCAAGGGGTAGGGTTGCAACTGCTAAAAGTTATGAACTATTTAGATTGACACCACCAAAAGAAAATGAAGATATTTCACTATTTGCATAAGGATAAAAAATGACATTAGATACAAAAGAGTTAAAAACAATTACATTATTATATGTTGAAGATGATGCAATAATTAGAGATCAACTTCAACCAATTCTTGAAAAACTTTTCAAAAAAGCTTTTATAGCTGTTGATGGTGTTGATGGACTAGAGATATATACACAAAATATAGAAAACATTGATATTATTGTTACAGATATAAATATGCCAAATATGAATGGTTTAGATATGATTAAAAATATAAATGAACTAAATACTTCTATCCCTGTAATTGTAATAACTGCTCATACAGATTCAAATTTTATGTTAGAAGCAATAAATCTAAATGTAGATAAGTATATGCCAAAGCCGATACAGATAAAAGAGCTAACTGTAAATATTGTAAATATGGTTTTAAAATATAGAAGATTAAATAATATAGAAAATTTAGCAAAATCTCTTGTACAAAAAAGTGATAAAAGTGATGAATTAACTAACTCTTTGAATTATAAGTTAGATATATCCCAAAAAGAGAATAGTTACAATAAAGCAATTATTGATAATCTTGTGATAACTTTTAGGGTTGATAAAAATGGTAATATTCTTAGTGGTTCAAATAAGTTCTATAGATATTTTTCTTTTGATAAAGATGAAGTGATAGGGCAAAGTATTGATATAATGAGATGTGAATCATGCAATCAAGAGACATTCCAAAAAATGATGCTAAAAGCGATTCATACTAAAAAAACAGTAGTCTCTTCATATTCACTTAAACTTGGAGATGATAAAACTGTTGAATGTGATGTGACAATGAGTGCTACATATGATGAACAATCTTTAGTTGATGGATATATTTTATATTTAGATATTTTATAGTCTATCTTTATAGCTTTTATAATTGTAGTTTTTTATAATTTCAAAACTATTATTTTTTCTTTTTATAGCTATAGATGGTAGATTTATACCATTGAAAGTTGTAGTTTTTACCATAGTATAATGTATCATATCTTCTAATATTATTTTATTTCCAACTTTTAATTCTTCATCAAATGAATAATCACCAATAATATCTCCTGCAAGGCAAGTGTTTCCTGCAATTCTATAGTTGTACTCTTTTTCAGCTATTTTACCACTATTTCTTATATTGGGACGATATGGCATAGCTAAAGTATCTGGCATATGAGCCTCTGCACTTGTGTCAAGTATAGCAATCTTTATCTCATTGTGAACAATATCTAAAACTGTTGACTCTAAATAGCCTGTTTCCCACCCAATAGCTTCACCTGGTTCTAAATATACTTTAAGATAAGGGTATTTTAATTTAAACATTCTTAAAATGATAATTAATTTTTCTATATCATAATTATCTTTTGTGATAAGATGACCGCCACCAAAATTTACCCATTGTAGTTGCGGAAAATATTTACTAAAATTTTGTTCAAATTTCTCAAGTACTTTTTCAAAATCATCACTATTTTGTTCACATAAAGCATGAAAATGTAAACCTTCAACAATTTTTGGTAACTCATTGAATTGTTTTTTTGTAATACCAAGCCTACTATATGGGCTACACGGATTATACAAATCAACATCTACTGTTGAAATTTCAGGGTTTATACGAAGACCAATGCTATTGTGAGGTTTGATTTTATCTTTATATAATTTAAGTTGAGAAAATGAATTAAATACAATATGATCTGATATTTGAGATATTTGTTCAAACTCATTTGGTTTAAAAGCAGGGGAGTAGGTATGTACTTCGCCACTAAACTCCTCTTTTGCTAAAATAGCTTCATTTAATCCACTAGCACAACAACCTTTTAGATATTTTTTACACATATCAAAAGTACTATACATAGCAAAACCTTTTAGAGCTAAAAGGATATTTATATCAGCTTCATCTTGTATATATTTTAAAAGTTTAAGATTTTTTTCTAAAAGTTCCTCTTCACACACAAAACATGGACTAGGCAATGAACTATTAGAATTCAAATCCACCACCACTTCCTTTGTTCATACTTTCATAAACTGCTTTTACATACTCTTCTCTTATGTTACAATTTAAGATTTTATCACATTTAAAACATGAATCAATATTGTTATCTATTTGACACTGTTTTATCTGTTTTAGTGGTTCATCTAAAGCAAGTTGCCATTTGTCTTTTGGTTTGGTTATAATCTCTTCCATCTATATATTTTTATATTTAAGTTTAACTCTATTTATCTCATCATTACTACCAAAAAAACATGGACTTGTATCATGAATATGTGTAGTTTCTATCTCTAAAACTCTATTTTTACCATCAGTTGCACCACCACCAGCTGTTTCAAAAACATGGGCAAAAGGGAACACTTCAAATAGTTGTCTAAGTTTCCCTTTTGGTTTGTCTGAAGCACCTGGATATGAAAACAATCCTCCACCTCTTAATAAAATATGATGAAGATCTGGAACCATTCCCCCACTATATGCTAAATTGTAATTATCTTCAAACATCTCATTTATCATATCTTTATGGTGTGGGTACCAACATTGTTGAGTAGAACCAGGGGAATTGATATCACCTTTTTGATTCATTTTAATATCTTTTATATAATTAAACTCTTCATTTTGCATACGATATAATTTTACAGTATCTCCATCACATACAACCATCTCTACACGAGGTCCAAATACCACATATACAGATGCAACTATATTATCTCCAGTAAAATCATTTTTAAATATACCATAGATAGAACCAACAGATAAATTTACATCAACTAAACTACTTCCATCAAGTGGATCATAAGCTATAAGATATTCCCCCTTAGGATTTATATCTACAATATTTTCTTGCTCTTCACTTACTATTTGTTTCACACAATCTAACAATTTAAAATTATCTTCAATAACCACATCGCTAATGATGTCAAGTTTTAGTTGAGTATCACCTGTTGAGTTTTGCTCTTCACTTTTACCCATATCACCTTTTGCGATTATTTTTTGAATTTCTATCGTTGATTTTTTAATTGATTCTATTATTTCATCCATTTTCTTACCTTATACTTTTTTACCGTTTTCTTTTATCCAAGATACTATCTGTTCTGGATTGTTCAAATCCAATATGGTCATCTTGTTTGAAAAATCTTTTTTATTTATACTATCATCAGTTGCTATAGAATCACTGACTTCAAAATATCGTTCATCTATATTTTCTCTCATGACACAAATACGGGGAAGTGGAAGTGTTTTAAGACCCTCTACAAGTAAAAAATCAAAATCATTAAAGATATCTATTAAATCATCTATATTAGAAGTTTGTTTTTTAAATATTGTTGTTTTATTTGGAGAGACAACTGCTACATCGGCACCTGTTTGGGAAAATTTAAAACTATCTTTTCCCTCTTTATCAAACACTGCTTTATCTTTTGGATCATGTTTTACTATTGCAACTTTATACCCACTATCTTGTAGTATATTTGATACTTTTATAATAAGTGTTGTTTTTCCACTGTTTGATGGACCTGTAAATGCTACTGCTAATCTTTTATTATCATTATTCATAGGCAACATTATATCTAATATATGTTAAAATGATAAAAATAAAAGGGATAAATATCAAGAAGTTTATATATAGTTATTTTATA
>JAYEIM010000275.1:0-1873 GCA_034660095.1 Campylobacterota bacterium
TCAAACGTATGTGAAATGTTTTTTACGGATAATAGATTCATAAGGGGATTATATCGAATAATACTAAAAAATTTGGCAAAAAAGGGTTTTTCCTTTTTGGTTGAGGGTTAAGACCGAAGCCTTAACCTTTGAGATTTTCCCTTTCTACTTGTCTCAATTAGAGTACATAAGTAAACCCACATATGAAACCCTGCAACTCCATCAAGATATCAATTTCCATACGGAGGATGAAAACTAGTGAAAAAGAGGAACTCCGTTGGTTTGCTTGATATGTTTTTTATCATTATCATTGCTCCATTCTGGATAATCTTCATTTATCTCAGATATATAGCTTTCTAGGTTATTATTATAGATGTCTCTTGCTCCATCAGTCGGCTCTATCAAGGTAGAACCCTCTAAGCTTTCAATATCTTCTCTACTTAATGGGTCATATGTATCAAAATATGTTCTTCCCATTAAAATACCCATACTTACATAAGTATTTACATAATACATATGCCTAGCTTTTGCTGAAACTTTTAAATAGTCATCATTTTCTCCACCCGATAAATAAAAGTAATGCTCTCCTGGTTCAACTTTATATATTAACCTTTCTCCTGGCATTAAAATACCAACAAAATTTAATTCTTTTGTATCGTAGTTAAATTCCACTATATTATTAGGAACACCTCCACCAATAAACATACTAGACCTTGAAAACATAATATATGATTTCGTTGTATCTTTTACAATCTCTGATTGCGGTTTTTTTACTTCTAATGATGTTGAAACACATCCAGTTGTAAACAATACAACAAGTCCTAATATCATAATCTTTAATATTTTTATCATTTATTTTCCTTAATTTAAAATTTATATTGAATGCCAAAACTCATGAGTCCTAGGTTTTGCAAATATTCATCAGTGGCATTTACAAAGGTGCCTTGTTTTTCAATAGCAACTCTTTTAAAGTTGGCTTCGTAACCAAAACTAAATCCAATTCCTTTGAATACATTTGGTTCGAACAGAATATTAATTCCATATCTCCCTGTTAAATAACTTCCTAAATAATCCTCTACGAGCAAAGAACCAGTTTGTGTTGTTGTTAAATAACCAATACCAAATACTATTGCTGGTCTTATCTGTTTGTTAAAAAACCTAAAACCTAATATAGAGTCAATATTGGCAGATTTATATTCAAATGAACTATCCTCATATATGAATTTTCCATAATTTGTATATGATAATTCCATACCCATACCATCTCTAATTTGATATCCAAGTTGTACTTTACTACCATTATTCGCTGCAGATACTCTTTTCCCACCTCCAATATCTTCTATCATTTCATCGCCATTGCTAGATGAATTTCCAAAAGCAACACCTACATAAAACCCTTCATGATTATATGTAGCACTAGGTTCTTGATATGAATAATTTGGTTCTTTGTGCGAAGAAGAAATATTTTCTATTTCTTTTATTGAACTTATTCCCTTATCTGTTTTCCAAGAATTTGCTTGCATACTAGAAGCAACACTTAAAAAAATTACAAAAACTAATTTCTTTATCATTTCTCCTTCTAAATATATTTTATAATCACCATTTTTTAATAAGAGGTATATTCAAATTTCCTATAATGTAGAAGCTTAGATATAGCTATATATAGATATCAATTCCTATGAAGAGGATTGAAGCCAGCAACATAAGCATATGCATCCTCTTAATAGTTCTTATCGGATAATATTATCCATTATTAATTTCAATTTAGCTTAAAATCGTCATTTATTATTCAATACGGATAAGGAAGAAGATGGATGTCATAGATAAGATAAACTACTTACTTAAAGAGAAACACTTACAAAAAAAAGATTTTACAAAAATGCTACAAGGACTA
>JAYEIM010000276.1:0-1870 GCA_034660095.1 Campylobacterota bacterium
ACTCTATGTTTAGTCTTTGTGAAAAAAGTTTTATATATTCTGATAGTATCCCCTGATAATTCCCATTTTTATCTATTTTTTCAAATGGCATCCAGTTAGGGTCTACACACATATTTATCTCTTTTTTAGTTGTTAGATACTTTTTCTCCTCAGGAGATAGTTTGATTAGGTCTTTATCAACTCTATTAACTTCACCAATCCAACTATTTAGAATTTTAATTTTAATTTTTTCATCCATATGACCAATAGCTTTATTAAATATACTTAATAACTCTTTTTCATCATTTCGAGTAGCAATTCCAAAATCAAGTTTTGTATCAAACTTACCACTTATCTCAAGTATTCCCACATACTCTTTTTTGATTTGTGATGTTATAGCTATAGAATTATCAAGATATCCAAATATCTCACCTTTTTCAACTTTGGACAATCCATCTGAGATAGAATCCACCTCTACTATATTTATATTTGGAAATCTCTTTTTGTAGAGTTCTATCAAGGAGTATCCTTTTACGATTCCAATCTTTTTATCTATTATATAGTTTATATCAGTTATAAAATAGTCTATCTTTTTTGTTGCTATTACTATAGGTGTTTTTAAATATGGAGTGATAAAATCCATATACTCTTCTCTTTTTGGTGTTTTGGAAACTAGTGAATATATATCGCATTCTCTATTTTTTGTTTTTTCTATAGACTGGCTCCATGATGAAGTTTGTACTAAAGTAATAGGTATATTTATCTGTTGAGCAATTATCTTTATATAATCAGCTGCTATACCTATATGTTTACCATTTTGTATTTTTTCAAATGGCAACCAATCAGGATCAACGCACATCTTTATCTCTTTTTTTTGTTCTAAATATTTTTGTTCATTACTTGACAATAGTTCTTTAAAACCACTATCTTTTTTTGCCATACCAATTTGACCAAACCATTTTGCTGTTAGTTCATTTAATTTATCTTTTCCTATATGCTTTAAAGCTTTATTGATTATACCAATAGCTTCTGGTAAATCTTTTCTAAACGAAAATACTAAAATCAATTTTTTATCTAACTTAGCAAATGGTCTAAGATACGGCATCTCTAATTTTTTTGCCATATAAAATGTAGCAAGATCACCCATCATGACATCCACCTTTTGAGTAGCAACTGCCTCTACCAGATCACTAAAATCTGGATATTCTATTATTTTGGAATTTGTAAATTTTCTTGCACTCTCTTTTTCAAAACCATTACCTTTTTGAATACCTATTATTTTTCCATCTATATCATCTACAGTCTGGATATTGTCTTTGTTTGTCATTGTAGATGTAAAATACATAGCTTGCATTGAGATATAAGGTATAGAGGAGTTTAAGAACTTTTTTCTTGCTTCAATTACTGCTCCTGTGCTTATTCCATCTATAGTTCCATTTTTAGCTTTTTGAACAGCATCATTCCATACTGTAGGTTGTACGATAAAATTTGCACCTGTTATCTTATTTATAAGATTTAAAACATCTTGATCATATCCTGTAACTTCTCCATCTTTAGTAACTACTACAAATGGCTCCCATGTTTTATCACTACCTAAAATAATTTTAGGATGATTTTTTATAAATTGTTTCTCTTCTTGAGTCAATTCTATCTGAGTTGCAAATACAGTATTGATAAATATAGCTATCATTAAAATTATTTTATACATTTATTTCCTCATATATTGGATTGCTTATCTCTATTATCTTTTCAATATCTTCAATTTTAACAGTATCAAAATCTAACGATTCTATCTGCTCTAAAATATGAGATAACTCATCTACTTTCCGTGTAATAGTATCAGCACCTTTTAAGTCTTCATTAGTAATCTCTAAATTATTTTCTAATTTAA
>JAYEIM010000277.1:0-1868 GCA_034660095.1 Campylobacterota bacterium
TTTATCCCTGCTAACATTAAAACCGATAAAGGATAATAAATCATCGGCTTATCATATATTGGCAATAGTTGTTTACTTATTGATTTTGTTACAGGATACAGTCTAGTACCACTTCCACCTGCTAGTATTATTCCTTTCATATTATAATTTCCAAGATGGATTAGGAACTATACCTTTTACATCTATTAATACTTTTTCACCACTTGAAATAGATTTATACTCTATATCTATTACACTTTTAAATTCATCATGTCCAACTGCTACTATTATTGCTTCATATTTTTTATCTTGGACAAATGGATTTGATATAAAATTATAATCATAATATTTTTTATCTTTTTCATCTATCCATGGCTCATATATATCTATATTTGCCCCATATTCTTTTAACTCGTCTATAATATCTACAACTTTTGTATTTCTAATATCTGGGCAATTTTCTTTAAAAGTAAGACCCATAAGTAAAATATTTGCATCTTTTATTAGTTTACCTTTTTGAATCATCTGTTTTATAGTTTTTTCTGCTATATATTTACCCATACCATTATTTATTTGTCTTGCACCAAGTATTAAGTCTGGAGTGTATCCTAACTCTTCTGCTTTATGAGTAAGATAGTATGGATCTACTCCTATACAATGACCACCTACAAGTCCAGGATTTAATTTTATAAAGTTCCATTTTGTAGCAGCAGCATCTATCACTTCATTTGTTGGTATATTCATAGTGTCAAATATAAGTGCTAGTTCATTAATAAGTGCTATATTTACATCACTTTGTGTATTTTCTATCACCTTGCTAGCTTCTGCTATTTTTATACTTGAACATTTATGAGTACCTGCTGTTATAATTAATTTGTAAAGTTCATCAACTTTTGTAGCTATTTGAGGCGTACTTCCACTTGTAACTTTAAGTATTTTAGTAACTGTATGTTCTTTATCACCTGGGTTTATTCTCTCAGGAGAATATCCACAATAAAAATCTTTATTAAATTTAAGTCCACTAATTTTTTCTAATTCAGGAACACAAACTTCTTCAGTAACACCTGGATATACTGTAGATTCATAAATAACTATATCATCTTTTTTTAGAACTTTACCAATAGTTTGAGAAGATTTAATAAGTGGTGTTAAATCAGGCTTATTATTTTTATCTATAGGAGTCGGTACTGTTACAATATAAATATTTGATTCTTTTATATCTTCAATATTTGAAGAGTATTTTAAATTGTCTTTTACTTCTAATATTTGTTCTTTTGTAAGTTCTAGTGTTCTATCATGCCCACTATTTAATTCATCAATTCTAGGCTTATCTATATCAAAACCAATTACTTCATTGCCTTTTAATGAAAAAGCATGAGCTAGTGGTAATCCAACATAACCTAAACCTATTATACATATTTTATTCACTTTTAGTTTCTCCTTTTTTTAAATACCAATCATACATAGTTTTAATCCCATCCATTGATAATGCTAAATGTTTAATTCTTAATGTTGAATTACTAAGCATTTTTTAAATCCTCTAGTGCTTTTACTACAAAGTCTAAGTAGTTATTATCTTCTATAAATGACTCTATAAGTTCTTGTTTTAGATCTGGTTTTATATCATCAATTATTCTTATGATTGTACTTTCATAAGCATCTAAATCTATATTTATAGTTGTCCATACTATATTTGGATCTATACCGAAATATTCATGGGTGATATGATTTCTAAAATCAACCACCACTTGATAATCTTTTGCTAATAATTTTTCTTTTAATAAATATTTTGATGCTTCTCCAATAATCTCAAACTCTCTTATAACACTATCCCAAGAGGTGAAGTTATGTAGAAGATTTTGAACATTATCAAACTCACTTGAAACTTT
>JAYEIM010000278.1:0-1860 GCA_034660095.1 Campylobacterota bacterium
TTTTATGTGTGTTATTGTTTATTTTTAAGGCTAAAGTCTATATAATGTGATTCAATAAATAGTTGTAAGTTCCCGCGGAGCGGAAACTTACAACGGCGAAGCTGAGCCCTAAACGTGCCACCAGCCGTTATGAGTCAAAAGGAATTTAATTGAGTGCCATAAGTATTAAGTCTATTATTGATGATATAGAAGATAAAATCAATGCTTCATTATCAGTTTACCCACGAAAGAAAATAATTTTTACAGGTAAAACAAGTGACTCACAATCAATTGCAATAGTTACTCCTGAGAGTAGTTTAAATGCTAGTGAAAAAGGCTTAGTTGATTTTACTCTAATTCAAAAAAATATTTTAGATGAATTTGATGTTGCATTAATAATTTTCAGATTAACTAATGGTGAAGTATTCTATGTAGATTATGAAAAATTAAAGATTTATCTTACAGATGAAAATTTAACTTACAATGAGAGAGCTTTTGAACATTGGAAGCTCCACATCTACCCTCGTGAACAAATTGTTACCATCAAAGAAAAAAATAATAAAGTACTGATGGAAAGAAGTTTTAAATACTTAACACAAAATAGTCCAATAATTTATCCTGACGACATTAGTAACGATACACTTTTTGAAGGTGTAAAAAAGAAAGTCACAGTAAATTTTTATGAGAGAGACCCTAAAGCAAGAAACATTTGTTTAGAACATTACGGATACGATTGTTATATTTGTAAATTTAATTTTGAAGAGCAATTTGGAGAAATTGGAAAAAATTTCATACATGTACATCATATTAAGCCATTATCTGAAATTAATCAAGAGTACGAAGTTAATCCAATTAAAGATTTAATACCAGTTTGCCCAAATTGTCATGCAATGCTACATAAAAAAGTACCTGCTTATAATTTAGAAGAACTTAAAGAAATTATTAAAAAAGACTCATAACAAGTACTTGGAGAGGAAATAAGTAGCCTGATGGCGACTTATTTCTCAAGACAGGCGTTATGTATCATATCAGTAACTATTTATTAGCGATAGATGTCAAATAAAAAAAGGAAAATTATTATGAAAAAAATTATGTTATTGGTTGGAATATTTACCATTATTCTGTTTAGTGGGTGTTCCACAAAAACTGTAGTACCTGTTTCAAATGAGCATCAATTAAGCCATGTATGCATTGAAGACAATCCAAAGGTGAAGGTTGGAGATTTTCTTGGTGTTGTAACAGATATTTTTAATGAGCATGGAATATCAACTGAAAAATATGTGATAAATGATAAGCCAACATATTGTGAAGTTAACATGACATACACTGCAACACGCAAGTGGGATATGGCGACATATCTAAATCATGCTGAACTACGACTATATAAAAACAATCAAAAAATAGGTTATGCAGAATACCACTTAACAGGTGGTGGTGGACTTGACTTGTCAAAGTGGGCTAGTGTAAAAAGTAAAATGACTCCAATTATTGAAGAACTATTAGCACAGTATGAAAAAAAAGATATTCCAATAAGAAAAAATAATTTTAAAAAACAAACTTCTGTTCAGAAAACAACAATTGAAGTAAAGCTGAAAAAAATTAAAAAAATGCATAATGATGGATTAATTACTGATGATGAATATGCTACAAAACGAAAACAATTATTGAATAATTACTAAATTCCATAAGCTACATAACAAGTACTTGGAGAGAAATATGAAGCCAAAGCGCGGCTTCATATTTCTCAAGACAACCGTTATGCTCACATTTCAAACACTTGGGAAGTTTGAACACAGCTATTTTCGGATAGTTAGTTTAAATTTCGGAGGTTCTAAGTGAAGAGAATTATTTTAGGGTTGAGTATATTTTTGATGTTAGCGC
>JAYEIM010000279.1:0-9408 GCA_034660095.1 Campylobacterota bacterium
TGTAGGTCTTGCTATTGCCTGTCCTATTACTAACACAGACAGAAATTTTCCTTTTCATTTAAAAGTAGACTCTTCTAACCTTACTGGATATGTGATGTGTGAACAAGTTAAATCAATAGACTATAATGCAAGAAAAGTCAAATTTGTTGAAAAGGCTAGTGACAATCTTTTGTCTCACTGCCTTGGAATTATAGAAAGTGTATTTTAGATAAAGACTAAGATAAATTTTGTTCCAAAAATCCTTAGGGTTTGTGGGAATTTAGCATTTAGACTTTTTGAACACTTTGTGGAACAAAGTAAATTAATATGAGTACTATTGTTCCAAATATAAGAGGTTGTTGAGAAGAATACAATAAAGTATACAAAATGCATCAGTTTATGTTGGTGGTAGATACTTTGGTTAAAGCCAAAAAAATAATTTATTTGTATGAAACTACAACTTGATGTATTCAGATGTTAAAAAAGTATAGTTTATGTTAAGTATTTTTGAAGAACATTATAGATAGTATTGTTTCTATGTAACAACCTGTATATTATATTGTAAAAGGTAAAGTTATGGACAAGCATATGCTTCAATTTTAAAAGGGATTTCGTACTGTAGATAAAAATACTAGCCCTGATACAGTGAAAGTATTGCTCAGCGAATTATTAAAAATTGATGTAAAGAATATAACTAATGAAAATATTCTACATTTTTCATTAATATAGTGATAGCTCAGTTGTAATTCTCTGATAATAAAACACTGGAAATGAAAAAATCATT
This sequence comes from Campylobacterota bacterium, assembly GCA_034660095.1. GTDB lineage: Bacteria > Campylobacterota > Campylobacteria > Campylobacterales > Arcobacteraceae > JAIOSF01. The sequence continues at coordinate 764 of JAYEIM010000279.1, forward strand.
AGAAGGCTTATTGAATTCACTAGAATAGAAATAAATGGAAATTTTAAATAAATGAGTAACATCTTAACAACTAAGCAAGATACAAACCTCGTATTAAATAAATCAAAATCTATGATAAATTTAACTAGCAAGATATTGTCAAGAAAATCAAGTTTGACTATTGATACTAATGAAGAGTGGATGAAAAATTTATGGGAATGGGCTGATAAACTTGATATCCATTCTACTCGTATACCTAGAAATAGAAGTAAATTGTCATCCCTGTATTCATTAGAACTTAGTAACATTAATGAGGATCAATTTTCTTCTGTTTTTGATGACACAAATGAAGATGACACTGTATTTGAAGAGGTGATTTTTCCAAGAGAAATTGCATATATTAAAAGCTTGAAGAGTTTAGAGCTTGATGCAAGTTGGAGTGATAGTGATACGAGTTATTTAAAGTTATATAATGACATAACTTTTAACCTTAGAAAACTAGAGAAACTAAAACTTTTAGATTTATTTATAGGTAATGCCTTGACAAAAAATATTATAAATTTATGTCAAATAAAAGAAATAGAATTTCATTCTAATGGCCTCAAAGAAATAGCAACAGAAATCGGCAGTCTTACATCACTAACAAAATTGAGTTTACATGGGAATCAACTTACATACCTTCCTGAAGAGATAGGAAATTTAGAACAATTAACTTATTTATGTTTATCATGTAATCAACTAGTTGACTTACCAAAAAGCATTATTAAATTAAAAAACATCAGAACTTTGTCAATTGATCAAAGTGTTGTATTAAACGATGAACAAAAGCTATGGATAAACAAACTAATTGAAAATGAATATGATGTTTTTATCGGTGGAAAGAATTTTGGAATTCCAGTATGGACAGAAGAGTTATGGCAATGGTGTGATGTAAATAATATTGGAGATTATGATTGGACAGATGATAAAACTCCATTTGAATATTATTCTATCGGAGTTCCAAGAAACAGATCTTTTTTGTTAAAGTTTTCTCAGTTGAACTTACAAAATGAAGGTTTAAACTCTTTAACACAACATATTGGCAAACTTATTAATTTGGAAAGCTTAAACTTATACAATAATAACCTCCAGGAATTACCTGATGACATAACAAAATTAGCTCAATTAGACTATCTCGATATTTCAAAAAATCCAAACTTAACACTTACAGAAAAACAACAAAAATGGATTCGTGCCTTAGAAAAGAATAATTGCAAGCTAGATTATGACAATGATTTATTTACAAGAAAAAGAACTTTAACATGAGTCAAGTAGTTTTACATCATATTACAAAACATATCCAAGGCTGGATTATAGATATACATGATTCTCATGGAGATAAGGACTACCATCAAAAGCATGTTCATCTAATAAGAAATAAATTAGGTGGGAAATATTCTTGGAATATAGATGGTACTAGACATGATAGTTTTAAGTTCCCATCATCTGAAAAATGGATAGAAAAGGCCAGAAAACTAGCTGCAAATGAGTTGAAAGTTGAAAAAGACAGATTACAATTTATAACAAGTAGCGCTGGGAAAGTTAATTACAAAATCACTACTAAATACGATGACGGCATAAATGATTCATCTAAAACATATATTCGTAAAAATAAAGTTCTGATTATATTTATGACTCAAAATGGTTTAGTAAGTGTAATAAGTACACTTAATAGATTGGAAGAAATAGAATAGATATGAAAAATTAAATTATGCCATTTTTTTAATTACTATCTTCATATCTTCATATTTAAAAATACTAGGTTTAATCAATTTTAAATGTTTACCGATGTTTAAATCAACAACTTTATCAGAACCTACATAGAGAGTCCTTCTAAGCGAGTAATCACTTTTATTAACTCTTAATATATCTTTAATGCTTTTTAGCGATTTGTCTATCTCTAAATGCTCTTTAATGGCGGCTTCACTTTGTGTGATTCGTGTTAAACTAAAATTTTGAAGTTTTTTATAAATCTTTTCTACATCACTAAGTAGTAGTGGCTTCTTCGTCCAGTTTTTACATTGTATTAAATGGATGGTTTTTGTTTGGGATGAGATTACTATAATGTCAACCCCATCGTCTTCATAACCTCGAATGAATCCATTATATATAACTAATTCTCCCTTGTTCTCAAATTGCCTACCAATGAACTTCTCATATTTATCACCCCATTGCTTTAAAGGGTCACTACTTGCTTCATACTTCTTAGATGTTTTTTCATCCTGAGTTGCTATAATAGTTTCTTCTGTTTTTTTTCGACTTACTTCACTTTTTGCTTTAGACATAATAGTTTGAGGGTTTAAATCATTTTCTAGGTTATCAAAAATTTTATGCATATCTGAAAATGGACTATTTTTCTTTTTTACTTGTTTAGACTTTAATTCATCTAAAATAGCATTAGCTTTTATAATCTCTTGATTTATTCTTTTTTCCCTTTCAGCTGCTTTCTTGATACTTTCTTCTTCAAGTTCTTTTAGTGTGTCATTTCCCCATTTACTAATTGCCGAGTCTAAATCGGCAGTAACTTTTGCAAGGTTTTCGGTTACGTCAGCAGCCTTTTCTAATGTGCTTTTTTTCTTTTCAGAAGAGTTTGATGCTTCACCAACAAAAAATGGAGCAACAAAAAAAGCAACTATTCCAGTAGGTAACAATCCAGCCAATATACAATATGGAGCAAAACATCCAAAGATGAAAGATTGATTTAAGACTAAGAGTATAAACCAAGTAGTAAAAAATGTACTGAAGTGCTCCCTTTTCAAAACTCATCTTCCCAGTAGTCATCATTTTCATCTATATCAATGACGGGAACAGATTCTATGTCTTTATCATTTGAGAGACTTTTAATTCCCCTTAATCTCTCGTATTCTTTCTCAAGTTCAGATGCTAATCTACCAAAGTAGTCCTCCATATCATCGTATCCTTGTATAATAACAATTGCCTCATCTTCTTTAATAACTTCAATATCTTCTTCATTTTGAAAAATCATATCTCTAATATCTTTAATTTTAGACCTTAATAAATCTTTATCATCAATTGTGTCACTAGATACATTAAATCCTTTACCACTCTCAAGTGAAACAAGTATTTCTCTAACCGCATTTATATCTCTTTCAGAGTTAGCATCATTGAGTTGTTGCATTATCTCATTTGCTTGCTCCTTGAGTTCATCGGAGACTATATCTGGATGGCATAATTTACTAGCTTTTCTAAAAAGTAGTTTTAGTTCTTTTTTTTCTTCATCTGTAATAGTTAGTCTATCTTCTTTTTCTATCTCTTCATGCTCTTTGTTAAACTCTTGGGAATCTTGTTTTACTTCTTCGTATTCCTTAGTTACTTCATCCTCTTCAAACTCTTCTTTAGCTTGTTTAGTTTCTTTTCTCTTTTCATTTAACTCTTGCTCTTTTTGGTTAAGTTCATCTTTAAGTTCTTGAAATTCATTGTACAGTTCATCATATCCATCATCAAACTCATCCATATCTTCAAGCTCTTGTTCTTTGCTCTCTTTTTGAGTTTTTAAATCTTTGTATTCTTCTTTAAGAGTTTCATATTCAGTTTTGATATCGTCAAAAATATCTTTTACCTTTTGTCGCTCAGCATATAATAACTCTTCTTTAAGATTGAGTATCTTTTTTATCAAACCACCTAAATATATATGATACTGTACATTAAACTCATGTATGTCATTTAGATATTCATTCTTTATAGTGCTAAGATCTTGTAACTTTTTCTCTAGTGCTTTTAGTTCTAGCCTCAAACCTTCTAGTTCCTTGTCTTCATAAACGATTACACCACTAAATCTTTGTAGATATTCTTCTATCTCTATAACTACACTTCCATAATCTTTATTATCCAGTTTTAGTAAGATGGCTTCTACTTCATCATTAGATGAGATAGTGTTAAGTTTCATAACTTGAAGTTCTATTATCTCTTCATCTTCTAAGCTTATTGCTGTTTTTATTAGTTCTAATCTTTTTAATATTTGTTTCATTTTTTACCTAAAATGTTCTATTATCTAAATTTTCTGTATATGCTCATACCATAAAACCTGTATTATTTAAATTATTTAGTATTCTTTGTGCACCATTTTTATTTCTGTCACCAGGATAATCTATACATGATTGAGGGAATTCATTATTTCTAATCCCCAGTGCCGTTAATCGATTAAGCAGAAGCATTTCTTTTGGTAATGTATGTAAATTATTATTATCTAAAGATAAATATGATAGGTTATTTAAGCTTCCTATTTCCTTTGGTAATTTATTAATGCGGTTAAGAACAAGCATTAAGTGTGTTAAATCTATAAGGTTACTAATTTCATTAGGAAGACTAGATAGCTCATTATTAAAACATATTAAATGTTGTAATTTTGTTAAATACTTAATATTTTTTGGTAATATTTTCAGTTTATTATCACTAATATCTAAAAAAATTAAGTTATTAAGCTTTTCAAGCTCTTTTGGTATCTCTAATAAACTATTACCACTTACATCAAGTGTCCTCAAGTTATTAAGATTCCCAAGTTCTTTTGGTATCTCCAATAAACTATTGCTACTTACATTAAGTGTAGTCAAATTATTAAGATTCCCAAGTTCCTTTGGTAGTTCACTTAACTCTAGATTACATAAACTTAATGTATCTAGCTTTAATAGCGTATCTTTATCTCTAGGGATAGCACCATAGTAATCTTTCATTGTGATATTTCCAATATAGTCATCATTAAATATATAATCGCCTTCGTAACAATACTCACCATCAATCCATTTAAAATCAGGAATATTGTTCTTATCAGCCCAATCACAAAGTCTTTGCATCCAACTTTCATCTTGTTTAGCTATTACATTTGAAGTGGAATCATCATAAAATGCCACATTATTGATAAATTCAGCAGAATCAATTTCATCAGAATAAAGATCTATGTAACAGCCTTTTTTGCTTAATCTTTCCATCCATTTTTTTTGTTCTTGGGTAAAGGATAAATTTGGATTATTCTTAAGAGACAGTTCATATAAGTTAGTTAATTGAACTATTTCATCAGGTAATTGAATTAGATTATTACCTTCTAGGCCTAGGCACCCTAAAGCACTTATATTACCAATTTCTTTTGATATTTCATATATATTGTTATTTCTAAGATTAAGCAGTTCTAAGTTTTTTAAATCTTTAATCTCTTTTGGTATTTTCGATATACTATTATTACTAATGGATAGAGTCTCTAAATTAGTTAAATTTCCAATTTCTTTTGGTAATATAGATATCTTATTATCGTCAAGATCAAGATAAACTAAATTCCTCAAATATCTAATCTCTTTTGGTATTTCAGATGTATTATTACAAAGGCCTATCTCTTCTAATTCAACTATATCTCTAATGCTTTCAAGATCCATAACATTATCATCAGCCCAATCCCAAAGTACTTGCATCCAACTTTCATCTTCACCAACTATAGTTGGTGTATTATCACTAAATTCTACATTAAACATAAGCTCTTTATAGTCAATTTCATCAGCAGTAACAAGATTATGCTCACTACTGCTTATATCCATATAAACCGTACAGCCATTTTCTTTTAAATCAGATATCCATTTGATCTGTTCTTTTGTGAAGGATAAAGGATTACCTCTTAAATTTAGTTTTTCTAATGTTAAGAAGTTTATAATCTCTTGAGGTAGTTCTCTTAGCTTGTTATCCCATAGTATGAGTGTTGTAATATTTGGGAGTTGACATAGTTCTTTAGGAAACTCACCTAAATTCATATTGTAAAAATCAAGTGTAGTTAATGCTAATAATCTTTCTTCGTCTCTTGGTATCTTTTGTTCTGAAATATTATGTATATCAGCCCAATTTAAAATATTTCGTATCCATTTTTCTGAGTCTATATAAACTTTACACCCATTTTCTTTTAACACTTTTATCCATTCGTTTTGCTCAGGTGTAAAAATTAAGTTTGGATTATTGTGAAGTGTAAGTACTTTTAAATTAACTAGGTTAATCATCTCTTTGGGTAGGTATGCAATTTGATTTCCATGAATCATCAAATCAGTTAAATCGACGAGTTTTCCTATCTCATTGGGAAGTTCAGTAAGTTTATTGTCTTGTAAATAAAGAATTTTTAAACTACGAAGGTTAACTATTTCGATAGGTATTACATTGAGTTGATTTTCATAAAGCAACAAATCAGTTAAATTCACAAGAGATCCTATCTCTTTTTTTAATATTGTAATATTATTTTGATAAAGGTGAAGAGCAGTTAAATTAACAAGGTTATCTATCTCTTTAGGTATTTCTGTAAGTTGATTTTTTCCAAATGACAGATGAGTTAAACTAAGAAGATTACATATCTCTTTTGGCATTTCTGTAAGTTGATTTTCACTTAGGAATAATTCAGTTAAATTAACTAGACTACCTATCTCTTCTGGAACTTTTGTGATTACATTAGTTTGAATACATATATGATGCAAATTTTTTAAAGAGAAGAGTTCTGGTGGTATTGATGTAAATTTATTTGAGTGAAGATGAATAACTGTCAAGTTCTGTAAGTATTTAATACTGGATGGAAGCATAGAGAGATTATTTTTTGCGAGATTGAGTTTTGTTAAATTCTTTAAGTTACCAATTTCATTAGTTAAATTAGTTATATTTTTATCTCTGAGTCTTAGATAATCCAATTCAATTAGTGTATTCACATCCCTTGGTAACCCTTGAAAATACCCGTTCTCATCAAACTCTTCATTTTCAACCCATTCTAAATCAGAAATATTATTTTCGTCAGCCCACAGCCATAGTTCTTTTATCCATTCTTCTATCACTTCAGCACTCAAATTTTCACTACCAGAGAGTATTCTTTTTGTTATACTGATTGTAGATCTTGATTTATTTAAGACTAGGTTTCTATCTTGTTTGGCAATAAGATTTTTCATCAATATATTCCTACAAATTTAGCTAGATACATACATGTCCCCTTGTATAACTATATTTTAAGAATCACTCATTAATTTAATTCGCAAGTCTTCAAGTAATAAAGTTAACTTACCTCTATCTGATTCTTTTATTGCTCTATTATAAACTAAAATTGTAGATAAATAATTTTCAACTATCTCATAATCCTTTTTTTTAATTACTTCTATATTAATATTAAGTAATAAATCTAATGCTGTTTCAGTACAAGTTATAGAATTTTCTGTCAATAAAGTATTAACAAAGTCATTATATTTTGCATTCATTTCTAGTTCTCCAATATAGTTTTAAGTATACAATTAGTAACCTTTTATAATACTAAGTATTTATCAAAATGGTAGTGGATCATCCATCTCATCAATATCAGACATAACCTTTATTTCTTTAAACAAGAGTAATGGCGATGATTTTGATATTGTATACCTGATAAACTAATAGAGAAAGAGAATAGTCGTGTTATTCAGATAAGTAAATAGCACATGAATTTATAGGAGAGTTAGATGTACTTATATGATGAAGATAGATACAACAATATTTTAAATTATTTCCATAGTTTAAAAAAAGAAGATATACAGTTTGAAGATAGCTTCACCTTGTTTGAAGTATGTAAGATAATTGTTGCTAAAAAGTTTGGTACAGAAGAGGAAGATAGAAATGCTTATCATGAAAATCTTATCAATTTATCTGCATTGATGCACGCTGTACAACCTTGGTATCATGCTCCTAAAATTATAAAATAGCCGTACTTTTCACCTTTGGTGAAAAAAGTAATTTAAACTTTAAATGACTATAGCTCTATTATTAAAGAGTATAAAGAGAAGGTTGAGACCTTGAAAAACTCTAATGACAGTAAAGGCAGAAGTAACAATAATATCTGTAAACAGAGATTCTGGAGAACAATCAAGTATGAAGAGATATATCTTAATGACTACAAGAGGAGAGAGAGTATAAAATTATTATTTATATATAGCCTTATTTTTGTAATCTCACTAAATGCCAGTAAGGTTGATAAGTTTTATGAGTGTATAGCTTATAATAAAATCATAGACAAGAAAGAAGAGTATATATCTAGCAAGGATGTATATAGAGATGGAGGATATAATATTATTGGTTTGAGATTGAAGATATTTGATGCAGAAATATATCAAAGAAACCTCACTTCAAAAAATATTACAGAGTCAAAAATTTGGTTTAAATACTTCACTGCAAGAGGTGGAAATTATATTTATTATTCTGAAAAAAGTAATGTAACCTTTGTAATTTCAAAAATTAAAGAAACTAGCTTTAAACTAACACTAAGTTTTAAAGTAGGTGAAGATATAGAATATGGATGTGTTGGTGAAATGAATGCTGAACACTGTTTGATTCATATATAATAGATTAGAGAAGAAGGCACTCTTATGAAGAAGAACAAGGAATACTGTTCATGTGAATTAGTCTTTACAAAATGAAACAAGTGCTTGTATATGTACTTCTACATCGATATTTGGAATAAAATATTTCTTAGTCTATATCTAAAATTATAATTTTTCAAAATTCCAAATCTAGTAGGTTTTGGCGCAGATGAGAGTGTAAACCTAACTGTGTAAACCCACCTAATATTTCTAAATCAAACCTCTATCTCAAAACTTTTCATAGTAATGCTCTCACCATACTGACTCTCATTAGGATAC
>JAYEIM010000280.1:0-1837 GCA_034660095.1 Campylobacterota bacterium
TCTTGATTATGCAAATGATGCATACCTTGATAACAACAAAGAGCCAGGAAGAAAATGTGGTCAGCCAGATAACAAAGCTTCTCACTTCTTCGTAGCTCAGTACTGGGCTAAAGCATTAGCTGAAGGTTCTAATAGTGAATTAGCTGCTAAATTTGCACCAGTTGCAAAAGCACTTACAGAAAATGAAGATACAATTATGTCTGAGTTACTAGCTGTTGCTGGTAAGCCTCAAGATATCGGTGGATACTTCAATCCAGATGATGCAAAAGCTTCTAAAGCTATGAGACCATCTGCTACATTAAATAATATTATTGATAATATCTAATTTAGCAATAACATATAAGAAGTTAGATATACTAACTTCTTATATAAATTAGAGTATATAAAGATTAGGACTATTTTTTAGTTCTAATCTTTATTTATTTAAAATATACAATAAAAATATACATATTATAGGAGTTTTCATGAGAGGAAAAAGAGTAGCTATTGTTGGTGTTGGAAATGTTGGTTCAAGTGTTGCATATAGTTTAGTTATGAGTGGTGCTTGTCATGAAGTTATGCTTAGAGCTAACAATGTCGATAAAGCAAAAGGTTTAGCTCTTGATATGTCTCAAGCTTCTCAAGCAGCTAGAAAGCATACAATTGTAACTGTTGCAGAAACTTTAGAAGATGTAAAAGATTGTGATGTTATTGTAATTACTGCAGGTAGCCCTAGACTTCCTGGTATGAGTAGAGATGATTTACTTATAAAAAATGCAACAATTATGAAGGATCTTATGAGTAGCCTTAAAAACACTTCTCCAAATGCTATTATTATCCCTGTATCAAATCCACTTGATGCTATGGTATATGTTGCACTTAAAGAGTCAGGTTGGCCAAGAAATAGAGTTCTTGGTATGGCTGGTATATTAGATAGTGCTAGAATGGCTCACTTTGTATATGAAAAACTTGGATATGGTACAGGACAAATTAGATGTTCTGTTATGGGTGGTCATGGTGATGACATGGTTCCACTTCCTAGATTTTCTACGGTTGCAGGTGTTCCTTTGACTGATCTATTATCTTGGGAAGATATCAATGAGATCATTGAAAAAACAAAAACTGGAGGAGCTCAAATTGTTGGACTACTAAAAGATGGTTCAGCATATTATGCACCTGCAAAGTCAACTGCCCTTATGGTTGAGGCAGTTTTATCAGATAAAAAACAGATTTATCCATGTGCTGTTATGCTTGATGGTGAATATGGTTACACTGATACTGTAAGTGGTGTGCCTGTAATGATTGGTGCAAATGGAGCTGAAAAGATTATTGAAGCTAATCTAAATGATGATCAAGATAGAAAGTTTGCTAAATCAGTAGGTAGTGTACAAGAATTGATTGATGCCCTTTATAATAATGGATTTTATATAAGATAAATTTAAATTTATAGGCTTAAATAAAATAGAAAAAAGGGTTCGTAAATTTACGAACCCTTTTTTTATGATGAAGTTAAAAAGTAATATATTTTAAAAAGTAAAATCTTTCCCTAAATAATGCTCTTTTACAGTTTCATTATCTTTAATCTCTTGTGCTGTTCCATTGGTTATTACGCTATAACGCCTTAACTGAAAAACAAGTGGATATAACGACATGGGTGAATATATAGGTCGTTGGTAGAATTCTAATTGCTGAACTTATGCTATTTTATTCCTGAGTTTGGTTTTGTTTAGCTATAATAAACAATAATTATAAAAAGGAAATAAGTATATGAAAAAATGTGATTTAAAATTAAAAGAGTTAATAGAAACTGTAGTTTTACCAGATATTGAAGATAATCTTGATGAGATATTTGCACAAA
>JAYEIM010000281.1:0-9307 GCA_034660095.1 Campylobacterota bacterium
ATGGTGCGGATGAAAGGACTTGAACCTTCACGCCGCGAAGCACCAGATCCTAAGTCTGGCGTGTATACCAATTTCACCACATCCGCATAAAATGTGATTTGTTAGTTACAATTAATGGTACTCCCTACACGATTCGAACGTGTGACCTACGCCTTAGAAGGGCGTTGCTCTATCCAGCTGAGCTAAGGAAGCATTTGTTAATAAATCTACACTTTTTTTGTTCCAATGGGGTAAGTAACCGGAATCGAACCGGCGACCCTCTGAACCACAACCAGATGCTCTAACCAACTGAGCTATACCTACCATAAGGTAAATATAAATTTATTAAAAGTTTTTAAATAACATTTTTTAATGGTCGGAGTGAGAGGATTCGAACCTCCGGCCCCCTGGTCCCAAACCAGGTGCGCTAACCAGGCTGCGCTACACTCCGAATAAACAATTAAGATATTATCTTAATGTGGACGGAATTATATATAAATTTACCTTTATTGTCAATAGTATTTCAAAGAAATTATAAAATTTCTTTGATTAGCTATATAATTAAATTAAAACTGTATTAGTCCATCTACAGGAGATGATGCTGTTGCGTATGGTTTTTTAGGGATTCTTCCTGCTTTGTATCCCATTCTTCCTGCAATAACTGCATGTTTAAAAGCTTCTGCCATCATCATAGGATTTTGTGCTTGTGCTATTGCTGTATTTGCTAAGATTGCATCTGCACCTAACTCCATAGCAATTGAAGCATCAGATGCACATCCAAGTCCTGCATCAACTATTACAGGTACATTTACTGCATCTCTTATAAATGCGATATTGTATGGATTTTGAATACCAAGACCAGAACCAATTGGAGCAGCAAGTGGCATAATAGCATCTGCACCCGCATCTTCAAGTTTTTTTGCAATAATTGGATCATCTGAAGTATATGCCATAATTGTAAAACCATCTTTTTTTAATACTTTACAAGCTTCGATAGTTGCAATTACATCTGGGTATAAAGTTTTTTTAGCATCCGCAATAACTTCAAGCTTAATGATATCTATCCCTGTAGCTTCTCTCATAAGTCTAAATGTTGTGATAGCTTCTTGTGCTGTAAAACATCCTGCACTATTTGGTAAAAGTTTTATATTTGTATCTTTAAAATAATCAAGTAAATTTTCCTCATTTGGGTTTGTGATATTTACTCTTCTTATTGCAACAGTTATTAGTTCACTGCCACTTGCAATTGTTGCATCTCTTGTAGTTTGAAAACTATCATATTTTCCACTACCAACTATTAATCTACTATTAAATTCATATTTTCCTATTTTTAATATATTGTCATTCATTTATATTTTTCCTTATTTATTATATTTTATAAATCAAGAGCTTTGCTCGTGTGTGTATATTATCTAAATTATCTTTATAGTTTTTTAATCTGTTCTATTAACTCTTCAGGTGTAAGAGAATAATTGTTTCCACTATATTTTAAAGCTGCGATTGTATGGGCTAAACTTCCATGTATGGTTGCTTCAAGTGGACTATAACCTTGGGCTAACAACGACCCTATAAGACCACTTAAAACATCACCACTTCCACCTTTGCTCAATGCAGATGTACCAAAGGTATTGATATATATTTTTTTATTTTTGGCTATTAAAGTATTTGCACCTTTTAAAAGAATAGTAATTTTTGGATATCTTTTGGTAAAAATAGATAAGTATTTAAACCTATTATTTTGTAACTCACCTATTGTAGTATTGGCAATATTAGTTAATTTTAACAATGCACAAAACTCTTTTGGGTGTGGTGTTAAGACAATATTATTTTTATTTAATAATTTTAATATATTTTTATCATAAAATAGATCAGCATCTATAACTTTTGATATATTGTTATCAACTATTTTTTTATCATACTTACTTCCAAGTCCCATACCTATACAAATTGCTGTTGTATTTTGAGGTGTCGAAGTACTTTGCATAATATGGTTTGGTATCTTTTTTATATCATCATCACTATTGTATATAGCTGTTATTAATCCGCACCCAAAAGCAAAACCAGCTTCTGCACATAAAATAGCTGCACCTTTTTTATCTCCAACTACTACACTTAAGTGTCCATAAGTACCTTTATGGGAAGATTTTTTATCTCTTAATGGAAGTTTTAAATCTTTTTTATCTAATAAAAAACAATTTGTTTTACCCTCATAAGCATCTTTTTGTACACCTAAATTTGCAACCTTTATATATCCAACATAATCTTTTACATTATCTGTAAATAGTGATTTTTTAAATGCACCCATTGTTATGGTTATATCACTTTTAAATGCAACAGTAGATATTTGTCCTAAATTATTTATACCACTTGGAATATCGCAAGATAATTTGAAGGCATCTACTTTATTTAATCTATTTATGATTTCGATAGATTTTTCATCTAAATCTCTTGAAAGTCCTGAACCAAATAAACAATCTACAACTATATCTGCTTTTGATATTTTTTTTACACTCTTAATACCCAATAATTTTACCCTTTTTAATTGGAGTATTGCCATTGCAGATTTTACACCATAAGGTAGATAAAGTTTTATTTTATATCGTTTATAAAGTAATCTTGCAAGTGCTATACCATCTGCACCATTATTACCTGCCCCGCAAACTATTAGAATTTTAGAATCTTTTTTAAAATTTTGTTCACAATAATTCAACATAGAAATTGCTGCATGTTCCATAAGTATATCTTCACTTAAAGCATATTTTTCGTAACATTTTTTATCTAAACTATTAACTTCATCAAATACTTTTTGCATAAATAACTCCTCTACTTTTTTCTAAATTTCCAACCATCTTTTTCTAAAACTTCAATAATTTTTTCTTTTTTATCACCTTGTATCTCTATCCATTCATCTTTTACTGTGCCACCACAACCAAGCTTAGTTTTCAGTAATTTTAGGATTTCTTTCTTCTCTTTATCATTCATAAAAAATCGTCCAACCAATGTTACAGGTTTTCCTCTTCTTTTTTCAAAAGTAAATACGAGTTGATGTTCATTTTTAGATATTTTTTCGAAACTTTTTTTAGGATCCTTTAGTTTTTTTAATAAATCAAAATCCTTTGGATTGTGTGTTTCCCAACTGTCACCTTCTAGATTTGCACCCATAGTAAACATATAATCTCCTTAGTTTTTATATATAAAAAAAGGGATTTTAGAGTTAGACTCTAAAATCCCTTTTCAATACTATTTAGATTATATTATAATAAACTATTGATTTTATCAGCAAATGCTTGCTTAGAAGCAGCACCAACCATAGTATCTACAATTTCACCATCTTTCATGAAAACGATTGTAGGGATTGATCTAACAGCAAATTTTTGACTTAATTCTTGTTGCTCATCTGTATTTACTTTACAAATTGCAGCTTTTCCATCAAATTCTTCAGCTAACTCTTCAATAACTGGAGCAATCATTCTACACGGTCCACACCATGGAGCCCAGAAATCTACTAATGCAACACCTGTTGATGTTGTTGCTTCAAAATTTTCGTTTGTTAATTCTACATATTTACCCATGCTTAATTCCTTTAAGTTTTTTTAATTGAAAAATTGTACTATTTTTTTTCTTTATCTAAGTTAAAAATATAGAGTTATAACAAACTATAAATGTTATTTTTGGTAAAATATCCATCTAAATAAATATATGGATATGATAAATGAATATAAGAAAAGAATTTATAGATTTTTTTGCCTCAAAAGAACATAATATAATTAAAAGTGCTCCTCTAGTTCCAGATGACGCAACACTATTATTTACAAACGCTGGTATGGTACAGTTTAAAGATATATTTACAGGTGCGATACCTATTCCTAAAGTACCACGAGCAACTAGTTGTCAACTTTGTATTAGAGCTGGTGGAAAACATAATGACTTAGAAAATGTTGGATATACAGCAAGACATCATACTTTATTTGAGATGTTAGGAAACTTCTCTTTTGGTGACTATTTTAAAAAAGATGCCATATCACATGCTTGGGAATTTATAACGAAAAATCTTGAATTACCAGAAGAGAAGTTATGGGTAACTATTCACGATACAGATGATGAAGCTTACGAATTATGGAAACAACATATAAGTGAAGAGCGTATCTTAAGATTTGGAGATAAAGACAATTTCTGGTCTATGGGAGATACAGGTGCATGTGGACCTTGTAGTGAGATATTTTATGATCAAGGTGCTGAAAATTTTAATGGTCCTGAAGATAAAATGGGTGGTGAAGGTGATAGATTTTTAGAGATTTGGAATCTAGTATTTATGCAATACGACAGAGATAAAGATGGTAACTTAAATCCACTACCAAAACCATCAATAGATACAGGTATGGGACTTGAAAGGGTAGTTGCTATTAAAGAGGGTGTTTTAAATAACTTTGATAGTAGTCAATTCAAACCACTTATAGACAAAATAGAATCAATTTGTGATGCTAAGATAAATGATAATAATATTGGTAGTTTTAGAGTTATAGCAGACCATGTAAGAACTGTTGCGTTTATGCTTTCACAAGGTATATTATTTGATAAAGTTGGTCGAGGATATGTTGCTAGAAGGATTTTAAGAAGAGCTGTTAGACATGGTTATTTGCTTGGTTTTAGAAAAGCATTTATGGGTGAAATTATAGAGCAACTTATATCTATGATGGGGGAAGCTTATCCAGAATTAGAGGAGAAATCAGATTTTATAAAAGAACAAGTAAATCTTGAAGAAAATAGATTTTTCCATACTATTGCTAGTGGTATGGAACTATTTACACAAGAGTTAAAAAATACAAAAAAAGTATTTAGTGGTGAAATAGCATTTAATCTTTATGATACTCATGGTTTTCCTTTAGATTTAACTCAAGATATGTTAAGAGAGAAAAATTTAAGTGTAGATATAGATACTTTTGAAAAATGTATGGATGAGCAAAGATCAAAAGCAAAAGCTGCTTGGAAAGGTAGTGGAGATGATACAAATGATGGTGATTTTAAAAAGATACTTGATAGTATCGGTGTAAATGAATTTGTAGGTTACACAAATATTAGAACAAATAGTAAAATAGTTGCATTACTTGATGAAAATTTCAATCAAGTTGATATTTTAAATACAAACCAAACTGGTTGGGTTATGTTAGATAAAACACCATTTTATGCTACATCTGGTGGTCAAAATGGTGATGTAGGTGCATTAGAAAATAGTGATAAAATAGCAATCGTAAAAGAGACAAAAAAACTTCACGGTATAAATATATCTAAAGTTGAAGTTTCAAGTTCTAGTTTAAATATAAATGAAATGGTAGAAGCAGTCGTAGTAAATAGAGGTGAAGTTTCAAAACACCATAGTGCTACACATCTACTTCAAAGTGCATTACGAATGGTTTTAGGTGAGACAGTATCTCAAGCAGGTAGCTTAAATGATGAAAAAAGATTAAGATTTGACTTTACATATCCAAAAGCTATGACAAAAAAACAATTAGACGAAGTTGGAGATTTAGTAAACTCTATGATTGCTCGTAATTTATCTGGAAGTGTTGAAGAGTTACCTATTGAAGAGGCTAAAACTAAAGGTGCTATTGCTATGTTTGGTGAAAAGTATGGTGATACCGTTAGAGTTGTAGAGTTTGGAGATGTTAGTGTTGAATTTTGTGGTGGTACTCATGTACAAAATACAGGAGATATTGGAAGTTTTTATATCACAAAAGAGAGTGGTGTAAGTGCTGGTGTTCGTAGAATTGAAGCTGTTTGTGGGTTAGCTGCGATAAATTATGCAAAAAGTGCTATTGAAAAACTAGTTGTTATTGAGGCTGAAGTTAAAAACAAAGATATTATACAAGGTATCTTTAAATTAAAAGAGCAAATTAAACAACTAAAATCTGAACTTAAAGATGCAAACGAAAATACAACTACACCACTAGAAGAGCTAGATATAGATGGTGTAAAAGTTGTTGTTGATATAGTAGAAAATGGTGATTTAAAAAAACTTGTAGATGATATGAAAAATGCAAATGAAAAAATAGCTACACTATTACTTCAAGTAAAAGGCGATAAAGTGATGCTTGTTGCTGGTGTAAAAAATGTATCAATTAAAGCTGGTGATTGGATAAAAGCAATTGCTCCTATTGTTGGTGGTGGAGGTGGTGGTAGACCAGACTTTGCTCAAGCTGGTGGAAAAGATCCATCTAAAATCAAAGAGGCTAAAGAGACCGCTTTAGAGTATTTTAAAAATAATATTAACTAAACCTCCAAGCATCCTACTAAAAATGAAAATAACAAGATTTATATTTATAATATCTTTTTTTTCATTTTATATTCCTCTTTTTTTATCGGCAAAAAATTTTACTGTTGCAACATACAATGTTGAAAATTTATTTGATCTAAAATATGATGGAACAGAATACAAAGAGTACAAACCAAATACAAAAACTTGGAATAAAAGAATATTCCATAAAAAGATAAAAAACATTTCAAAAACTATAAATCATCTAAACGCAGATATATTAGCACTTCAAGAGATTGAATCAGAACAGGCACTTAGAAGTTTACTAAAAAAATCATCACAATATAAATATTCTAAATTTATAAAAAAGAGAACAACATCAGTTGGTGTTGCACTCTTTAGTAAATACCCAATAATCTCTTATAAAAAAATAGATATCGATAGTAGAGATAAATACAGCAGAGATATCTTAAAAATAAAAGTTTTAATTGATGATAAAGAGTTACTCTTATATGTAAATCATTGGCGATCAAAAAGAGCTCCTGAGAGTACAAGAATCATATATGCTACAGCATTAAAAAGAGATATTGATGGTTTACCAGAAAATACAGATTATATTATACTTGGAGATTTAAATGCAAATTATGATGAATATCTTAGTTTTAAATATGATAAAAAACTAAATAATAGCTATGGTATTACAGGTATAAATCAGATATTAAATACCACAATAGATGGTAATTTTGTACATAAATATAATATAAAAAAATTTGACGCAACTGTGCATTATAATTTATGGTTAGATATAGATATGCAAAATAGATTTAGCTCAAAATTTAGAGGAGATAACAATACTCCTGATAATATTATCATCTCTAAAGGTTTATTTGACAATAATGAGATCTCTTATGTTGATAACAGTTTTAGAGTTTTTAAGCCAAAGTATCTTTACAATACAAATAATGGGAGAATAAATAGGTGGAATAGAAAGAAAATCTCTGGTTATTCTGATCATCTTCCAATTGTGGCAACTTTCTCTACAACTTTGCAAAAATACAATTTTAAAATAACCTCATCAAAAAAATTTCAACACACTATAGATGAACTATATCAGCTTCAAAATGTAAGGGACTATGATATAAATGATGCAATAGTTATTTATAAAAACAATAAAATTGCTATTATAAAACAAAATAAAAATGGCAGAGCTATTATGATATACAAACCAACAAAAGAGTTGATTGTTGGAAAAAAATATAATATAACTGTTGAAGAGATAGATCTATATAATGGACTAAAAGAGATTAAAAGAATTTCATATATTAAAAAAACTACTGATAATTATGATGCTAAAAAGTTTTATATAGATGGGAGAAAAATTGATCTATTTGATTTAAAGTATCAAAATGAGATTGTTAAAAATTTAAGAGGTAAATATAAAAAAGGATATCTATATTTTAAACATAGCAATAAAAGTGGGAAAATTAAATTATATTTTGACAAGAAAATAAAAAGACCAAAAGCTGGTGAAACTATCACCATAACTTCTGGTCATTTAGGAATTTATAAATCTAAAATTCAAATCATTTTATATAGTAAAAAAGACTTTAAATAACTATATTTTTATCTTGTACCTATAAGTCTTGATGTTAATTCATATAGTGCAGGAACATCTGTCTTACCAATAAATCCATCTACACCTATTGCATTCATCTTATCTTTTACAGCATCTGTTGTCATACTTGAATTTATTACAACTGGTATATGATTATATTTTGAACTATCTTTTATAAACTTTGCTACTTGATAACCATCAGTACCTGGCATCTCAATATCTGTGATAATTAAACCTATTTGAGCAGGATCATTTATCTCCTCAATCCTTCTCATTAAATCTCCACCATCATGAGCTATAATATAGTTAGCCTGTGCTTTTCTTAAGAATTGATCCATAACTTCTCTAGCAACTGCACTATCTTCTGCTACTAATATAATTTTATCATTTTTAAGTGGTGCTTTAATATATCTATCTAAATCATTTGCATTTATATCTGTCCAACCAATATCTGAAAGAAGTTGTTCAGCATTAAAAACTGTACAAAGTTTATCTTCCCCATCTACTTCAACATAAGTTGTATATGTTATTTTAGAATTTTGATTTTCAGAATTTATAAGCTCCGCAGTTGTTTTTTCAACAATATTTACCATATCTTTTACTAAAAAACCAACTTGCTTATGATTAAATTCACAAAATATTATTAACTTATATCCAGATAATTCTAATCCACCATAACCTAACCATCTATCTAGGTTAATTAATGTAATAGGCTCACCTCTAATTGTAGCAATACCCTCTACAACATCAGTATCTGTTGGTGTATCAGTTACTGAAACCTCATCTGTAATGATAAAGGCTTTTATTTTTGCTATATTTATTGCATATATATCATCATTACCTGTTCTAAATACAGCTAACTGCTGAACATTTCTAAGATGGGCTTGTGTTAATTGCTCAACACTATTACTAATTGCACTCATATAAATTCCTTTTTGGCTTAAATATATTTATTTATACTATTTTATCTGTTTTTCACTTAAGGGCATCTCTAAAAACTAGAATATTCATAAATAGTCAAGAAAGATGACAGAATTTGAAAAATAAATTTTCAAACTAGCCGTAGCTAATTTTAAAATTTATTTTTTGAATTATGGTATCTTACTTGACTACCCTTTGGGCGATATAGCAAAACACATATCTTGCAAAATTTTGATTTGAATTAACTTGTTAGTTCTACATCAAAATTTTACAACCTATGAATTTTGCTCTATCGTTTATGAGTATTCTAGTTTTTAGAGATGCCCTTTAATATTTTTTGAATTGTGATACTACACATAGTTAATCCAAAAGTTCCTGTAACTCCTATAAAACTACCCATATCTTTACATTGTGCCAATTCACTACTAAATACAACTTTAAAGTTTTTATTAAATCTCTCTTTTTTCAATGATTCTCTAATCTTTTTTGCAAAAGGATCGTTATATGTTTTAAATATATTTATATACTCAATTTTTGTAGGA
>JAYEIM010000282.1:0-1836 GCA_034660095.1 Campylobacterota bacterium
ATCATCTTCAACATATAATACTGTGTAATTCTTTGTTACTTCATATACCTCTTTTATTGACATAAAAACTACCTTCCTTTCTAATATAAAATTGTAATATAAAAAAGTAATTAAAAGTGTCAATACTATATAAAAAAGTAAATATATTTTATTTATGGTATAATAGTGTCATAATAAAGAGAAGGCTATGATAAAATTAACTAAAAAATATCTTGTATATATAAGATAAAAGAAAATAAAATGTATGCAACAGAATTTCAAACAGTAATAAACGAGCCATATATTCATATACCAAACTATGAAGCATTTAAAGGTCATGAAGTAAGAGTAGTAGTATTAAATATTGATAGTGAAGAAAAAACTATTCTGCCAACAAAAAAAGAAGATTTTTTTGAAAGAATAACAAAAAATCCAAAACATATAAATAATGTAAAATTTCTATCAAGAGAAGAAGCAAATGAAAGATAAGATTTTTATCGATTCAAATATTTTTCTTTATGCTTTTAATGATGATGATATTGAAAAACAAAAGGTAGCCACTAAAATAATAATGAATGAAAATGGTACTGTTTTGTACTACATTGGATTAAACACAAGTGATGATACACCTGTTAGATTAAGCGATAAAGTTATAAAATAAATCAAAATAGATGCAAAGGTAAAATATGGATAGGTTATATGCTCCTTGGAGAACCCAATATGTTTCTAAAAATTCCAAAAAAATAGATGGTTGTGTATTTTGTCATATAGTTGACACTAAAAATGATGATGAAAACTTAGGTGTTTTATATAGAGATGATGATTTCTTTATAGTTATGAATAAATATCCATATACCCCTGGGCATTTTATGATAATACCAAATCTACACACTTCAAATTTAGAAGATTTAGATCCAGATACTTTTGCAAAAATGTCACAATATACACAAAAAGGTGTAAAGCTTCTAAAAGATGTTTTAAATGCACACGGTGTAAATATTGGTATGAATCTAGGAAAAGCTGGGGGTGCTGGTATAGCAGAGCATATTCATATGCATTTAGTTCCGAGATGGGGTGGAGATACAAACTTTATAACTACTATTGGAGATACTAGAATTTATAGTTCTGATATGGATAAAATATATAAAAAACTTAAAGATTCTTGTGCAGATTATTTTAGATAACCATACTTTTGAACTTATTCATAGAACAAATAAAAAAATAAAGAGAATAAGTTTAACCATAGAAAATAAAAATGAAATTATCATAAAAACACCTCTTAAATTTAAATCTCATATGATAAAAGAGATAGCTTTTGAACATAAAGATTGGATACTTAAATCACTTTTAAAAGTTCCTGCAAAAAATAGTTTTGATTTTGTATCTGGAGGAGTTGTTCCATATTTAGGTGTACAGTATCCTATGGAACTTATTGAAGATAGTAAAATAAAGAATGTTAAATTTACACTTCAAGATGAGATATTTATTGCAAAATATAATAAAGAGAAACAATCTTATGATGATTTTGTAGATGGATTAAAAAAATTTTATAAATATAATGCTATTAAAATTATTGACCCTATTTTTGATGAATGGACACATATAACCAAACTATATCCAAATAAAATAGGCTATAGATACGCTAAAAGACGATGGGGAAGTTGTAGTATAGATGATAATATATCTATAAACTATAAACTTTTACAATTTGAAAGAAAATGTATAGAGTATGTTGTATTGCATGAGTTATGTCATATAAAAGAGAAAAATCATTCTAAAAAATTCTGGAATTTAGTTAGTTTATATATGGATGATTATAAAAGTGTTGAAAAAAAATTAAGAAGTAAATTGTTCTAA
>JAYEIM010000283.1:0-9277 GCA_034660095.1 Campylobacterota bacterium
TTAGCTATTATCTAATTCATTAAAAGCTTTTTCACTATCTCTTTTTATTCTTTCTCTATTCTCTGGTGAAATTGTATTTTGTTCTAACTCATTTTCAATATTTTCTATTACTTGTGGTACTTTCTTTCTATTGTATCCATCTCCCCATCTTGATATAAGTGAAAAGTTAACAACTGCATATTTTGGAATATCGTTTCCGTCATAAGTCCCTGTATTTTCAGATACTTGTGCCGATAAATCAAACTGTAGCCATTTTAGACCAAAACCAAAACCTGCAGTATAAATCATCCCTTCGTCTATTGACTCTGTTGCAATATTTTTCATCATACCTGCTCGTAATGCAAACCAAGATGCAGGATGAAATTCCATACCACCACCTATATATTGGGACTTCATACCCTCATATGAAGTGTCACTTTGTTGTAAATCAGCATCTATTGCTAATTCTACATTATCATTCCATATAGGTAAACTCATTCCCGCTCTAAAAAATGATTCCATTTCAAATTTCTCAACATTTCCATTTGCATCTGCTTGGGTTTCAAATGATGGTTTATTGATATTTTTTCCAACTAATGCCAAAGTTAAATCAGTATGTTTTTCTTTATATGCTACACCCAAATCTACACCTAAAGCTGAATAGCTTTTAGTATTTTGCTCTAAGTCATCAGTAAGAGTATCACTTTCACTATCAATCGCTAGATCTATAAATGATGTCTCAACTTGCATTGGTTTTATTGTAATACCAAAACTTAAAGTTCCATTCTTTCTTTGAATTGGATATGCAAAACTCACTGGAACTTCTGCTATAGTCATTGCACTTACATTTAGATATGTATCACCATTATCTATAGCATACTCTAATGATTTATCTTCATAAGAAGCTTGCGTAGAGCCACTATAAGAATCTGCAACAGGATCATAAGTATAATAATTATTTGTGTCTTCATGATAAACAATAAGGTTTAATTTATTTTTATCTATTACCATTTTAGCTCTAACATCAGCAGAAGCATATGCACCAATTGCAAAATAATTAGAAAACTGACCACTTAATGAAACAGAGGGTAACAATTGCAATCCATTTCCATTTGGTATTCTATTTAATACATCAATTGCATCTGCAATATTGCTTGAGGCATCACCATTTAATCCTGTAGTTGGAGCATTGCCGGCAACCGTTTCTAAAGAGTCAGTTAATTCTAAGTTGTTTAATTGATCCATTGTATCAATTAAACCATTTTCCCTAATTCCTACACCAATATTGAGACTAATTTCTGAAGTATAGTCACTAATTCCTATTAAAGCTGGATTGTAATATGTAGCTAAACTTCCACGATTACTTGCAACTCCAGCACCACCCATACCAACAGCTTTAAATCCAACTGGTTTCATCTCATATGCACTTAAATTAACTGCACCTAGACTAAGTATTGTAGCTATACTTAAACTTATTTTTTTACAACTCATTTTTGTATCCTTTTAAAAATTTATTAATTATTATACCAAACTTTAACTTTATTATTGTTATAATTTGTAAAAGATATCTAATAAGGAATTAATATGAAAAGAACAGCACTTGGAGTTACAGCATCTTTACTACTTTTAACAGCTAATTTAGAAGCTGCTCAAAAGTACAATGGATATAGTTACATTGGTTTTGGTATGGAGACAGCTTCATATAGTGAGATAGGAACTACAACAGATGGTACGCCATTTAAAAGTTCTGCGACTACATCAAGCCCTGTATATACATCGGGAAGTTTAATTCACATAAATAAGAATTTCGATTTTTCAATAGATGCATCCTCAACACTTATTGCCTCACAAACAAATGAAAAATGGCAAGAAGGTGGCTATGTAACTCAAGAAAATAAATATGACACTATTCAAAGTGACCTAAAATTTTTACTACAATACAAAATAACTGATAATCATAGATTAATTTTTGGACCAAACTACAATCTTTTTTCTATGAAAAGACATACATATATAAATCCTGCAGATGGTACAGAAAAACTTGTTAATGGAGAGAGTATTGGGCTTAATCAAGAAGATATTGCAACATTAAATGGAATGATTGGTTATAGATTTGAGCATGCTCCTTTTTCAAATGGAGGAATGAGAATATCAGCCTCTATTTTATATGGTACACCTCTTTGGAATCAAGCTACTAATACAGGTACATCTGAAATAGAGTTTAGTTCTACTAAAGGTTCTACTATCAATGCAAATGGATATGTAGGTTTTCAAATGATAAAAGGTCTCGAGCTTGGTGTATTTGGTGGATATACACTTAAAAATAAAGATGGAGCAGATGATATAATAGTTGGCTCAAATACAATTACTTGGCCAGAAAATGAACTAGAAACATTTAGATACGGTATAAGTCTTTCTTGGAACTTTGATGTTAAATAAAGGATAAATTATGAAAAACATATCATTTAATATAAAAACAGTTCTCGCTTCTATTGTAACTGCAACCTTACTTTTTCAAGGTTGTGGTAGTGATGGAATTGATGATGTTTATAAAATAAACGAAGATAGTGCGGTATCTGATTATACTGTAAGAGTAGTCGATGATGCAGTAAAAGGTGCAACAGTTGTAGCAAACGAATGTAGTGGTTTTCAAGAAGGTACAGATGGATACTATACACTTACAGGATGTAGTTCTCGTCCTAAAGCTATTATCTCAACAGGCGGATACATTGAATTAGAAGACCAAAATGTAACTATGGAATTTCCTTTAATGGTAAATACTAATATGGTTGAAAAATCAACACAATACACTGTAACTCCTCTTACAACAATGTTAGCAACTGTAGATAATTATAATGAGTTAATAGAATTACAAAATTCACTTGGTTTTGCAAATGTTCAAGAGATGTTTCAATATGATTCTGAAGACAATGCGTCAGTGGAACTTCAAAGAACTATTAATAGTATTTTTATTGAGGCTAAAGAGGGGGGAGTTGATTTAAATAGTTTTAATGATTTTACTGCGGACTTCAGAGAAATGATAAAAAATGCAGATAGTTCAGGAACGGCTTTGAAAACAATTAAAAATGCCAAAACAGATCTTAAAACAGATTTCGATAATAACCCTGGAAAATATTTACAAAAATATGGTGTTGTTTTTAGTGGTTTTGTAACTTCTACAGATTACAATAGCGAAAAAGGTGGAGCTGACCTTCTAAGGGATATATCTAAAAACTTTGCAGGAGATACAAATGAAATAGTATTTTCAGGGTTTATTTATGATGATATTATAGGAACAGGAAATAGTAACTTATATAATTCAGATGCAAATATTACACTTAGAAACTTAACAACTGATACTCTTGTGCAAATTGAAGATACAAAAACTTCCGTACAAGCGAGTGCTTATGGGCAATATAAACTAAAAATTAAGTCAAATGATATTAATGAATCAGTTTCATATCTTATTGAAGGGACAATTACAAATAGAGTAGGAAAAGTAATTAAACTAAATTCAATTCTTACAGGGAAAGAGATACTAAGTAAATTTCAAACAAAATTAAATACATCTGATTTATCAGATATTACGATATCTAATGTTACAACAGCAAAATATGCTTTATTGAAACAAAAAGGCATATCGGAAACTGATGTAGATGCAATTATTGCTGGAAAACAAAATATTGAAAATAAGGAATCAGAGCTTCTACTTGATGTAGCAACTGGATTAAAAACAATTATTGATGGTGATGCCAATACTACTGGAGATACTTTTGATTATATCAAAACTAGAATTACAGATTCAGGTACCACTTTTACAGCTGCTGAAGATATGCAAACGCAAATAGCAGACTTTAAAGCAAAAATCCAAGCTGATAAAACTTTAAACTCTCAATTAAATGCAACAGTTTATACAAAGTTTAAAATAACAACAGGTCTAATAGATAATAAGCAGATTACATTTAAAAGAAATGGTTCTAAATACACTTCAAGTATATCTCTTTTTACAGATAAAACTTATACCTTAAATGAAAAAAACAATAATGCTGAAACAACTCATGAAATAGGAATCTGGAGCATAGATACAAATGGTGACTTAGTTTTAAATAATGCAGAAAACAATATACTAACTAAACTAGTATTTAATTCACTAACTCTTGGTCAGGCAGTTTACAATCAATATGGACAATTTACAGGTATCAATCAAAATCCAAAAGGAAAAGTAATAAAAGAAGGAGCATCTACACTTTTTGAAGTAAGTGCAATTAATGATATTGACCTTACAGCTATCTCTGCACCAATGGTAAAATTCACTGTTGACAACCTAAAAAATAGAACTTTTTATAAAGTGTTTTTAGATGATAACAATATCTCAACTGGTGCCATAGTAAAATTTGATGCAACAGCTTCAAATATTTACTATAGTGAGAACGATGATAATTTTACATCACCAGGTTCTGCTGATGAACCTGTGTCTATAGATACACATGGTGTTCTTACTATGAAAGGATCAACTTATAAAATCATTAAAGAATATAATAAAAAAATTGTATGTAAAGAAACTATTGGTGGCATAGATAAAACTGTTGAGTTTTATTCTAGCTTATTAAAAGCTGCAGCTGCTAAAGAGATACAAGCATATAGTAATAGTACAAGATTTCATTCCATGTTTGGCACATATAATTGGGGCAATGATGATTCTTCGAATAATAATGGAGTACACAACACACGTATAACTGATCCATTTACTACACTAAGAGCAATACCTTTAAATAATGATAAAACAAACTATAAGTATTCTGAAATAGGTACCTATCTATACTCTTCTAAAGTAAGAGATATTGTTACTGGAGGAGAAGAAGATAGCGGTAATAAAAATATAGTTGGTCTTAAAACTCAATTAAGAGTTACAGAAAATAATGGTGATAGCAATAGACAAACTGCTGGTATTAATGCTAAGTATTTTTTACCAACTTGTGCCGATAATACCAAATTAGCTCAATTTTATGTAACTGTATTTGCAAACTATAATAAAGTCAGATATAAACTTAGCATAAAAGACACTAATGGTGTAAAACACAATATATTTACAAAATCCGTAACGATCGTTGAGGAAAATACTCTTAATGTAAACTATGAAATTATGATATTGCTTATTAACAATATTGTTGTAATTGAAGTTAAAAATGGTGGGGAATCTTACTATCAATATATAGAGTTAGATAAAGTTTGGGCATCTGCTCCAGATTTACTAAAAGAATATAAATATCCAATTTCTTATAGAAGTTCATATTTATGGGCAGGGTTATATGATGATGGAACAACTACAAATGGACTTTTTTATGGAAGATCAAATTCACCAATAACTGTAAAAATGAACTCTTTCAATCTTATCTCTGGAGATATAGATCATGATACAGATGATAATAGTATTGATGATTCAAGCTTTGCAGGTGGCGGTACTTGTACAGTATCAAGTATTGTTAGTACTCCAACAACAAGTATAAGCACTCCAACAATAGATTGGAGTATGAATACTAATTATAGTGAAATAAAATTCTGGTCAAATACGCCTACTGAATCTTGGGATAATGTGACAGGACTTACTATTGCATCCTTACCAACAACTAACTATGAGTTAGAATTTAGACAAGAAACATTCTCTGATGGTTATTACACTACGGTAATTCCTGACATAGATTTAGGTAAGAGTATTATTAGTAGTTCAGATATATATTGGTACGATTATAATTTAAGTTCTGAAAATTTTGATCTTTACGATACTGAAACTATCACATTTCCAACTAGTACTACTGCACTTATAAATGATACTGTTAGCGTTAAATATTTAGGTGAAGTAGATGCAACATTATTTAATGATGCATCAAATAGTGTTTTTAAATCAGGAGATAAAGCTTATAAAATTCATGTAAAGTTTACAAAAGATACCGTTGAGACATGGAGAGATAAATATACTGACTCTAATGGTTCCAATTACGATAGTTTTGTGAATTTTATTGATTCACATTCTTCAGTAGAAAACCTCATTTATATAAGTAATGGATACAGTTTATACTTCATTCCTGATACTACAACTGCTCAAGTTTTAGATCCATCTAGAAAACCTGTTACTACGGCAACATATCAAGTTACAACTATGGATGGATATGAAGTTATGACATATACCTTAGCAGATACTACACTACCAATAGACCATGATATTGTATTTGCCACAGGAGATTCAGGATACATTGAATCTGCAGATATGATTAAAGCTGGTGTTGAATTTGAAGGTTTCTGGTTTAATGAATCAGCAAAAGATAGCTTTTTATCTTATACTACATTAAAAGCTCAATCAATTACGCAAGAAACAGCAGTTTCACCTTAACAATAAAATAGAGTATTTTATACTCTATTTTATCTTATTAAATAAAAAGTATAATCTTTAATAAATCCTTATCTTATCTTTAGGTATAATCAATAAAAAATATAAGGATTTTATTTGCTACGATTTGCACCAAGCCCAACAGGAGATATGCATATAGGAAATCTTCGTGTTGCTCTTATAAACCATATATTATCCAAACAACTAAATGAAGAACTTTTAATAAGAATAGAAGATACTGATAAAAAAAGAAATGTAGATGGTAAAAGCAAAGAGATACTTGAACTACTTACACTTTTTAGCGTAAACTTTCAAAGAGTTGTACATCAAAGTGAAAACCTAAAATACCATTCCCAAATGGCTATGAAACTTTTACTAGATAAAAAAGCTTTCAACTGTTTTTGTAGTGATGAGGCATTAGAACAAGATAGAAAAAAAGCAAAAGATACAAAACAGCCTTACCGATACAGTGGATTTTGTACAACAATTAGTGACGAAACAAAATTTGAGTGCAATGCGCCTTTTACAGTAAGACTTAAAAAACCAGAACAAAATATAAAATTTATAGATGCTATAAAAGGTGAATTTAATTATAAACCATTTGATGTAGATAGTAATATTTTACTTAGACAAGATAAAACACCAATGTATAATTTTGCATGTGCAGTTGATGATATGCTTTTTGATATATCAACAGTTATTCGTGGTGAAGATCAGATGCCAAATACACCAAAACAGATACATATAAGAGAATCTTTAGGATATACAAGAGATATACAATATGCACATCTACCTATGATTTTAAATATGGACACAGGTAAAAAAATGTCTAAAAGAGACAATACATTTAGTGTAAAATGGCTTGTAGATGAAGGATATCTTCCTGTTGCAATTTCAAACTATATTATTCTTTTAGGATACAATCCACCAACTGAAATATTCACACTAGAAGAGGCCCAAGAGTGGTTTGATATAAATAAAATATCAAAAGCACCTGCAAAATTTGATATAACAAAACTAAAATTTATAAATAGAGAACATATAAAAATCATGGATGAACTAAGGCTTTCTAAAATACTTGGTTACGCAGATAAAGATATAGGAACTTTAGCCAAAATATATATTGAAGAGTGTGATACAATAAAAGAGATAAAATCAAAAATTGACTTAATTTTTACACAAAAGAATCATCTTGAAAATTTTGAAGAGGAATTTAAACTTGTAAAAGAATCTCTTCAAAAAGCACCTTTTATAGATAATTTTAGCAATCTTAAAAAATATCTCATAGATCAAACTAAATTAAAAGATGAGCAACATCATATTGCACTTAGATTTGCTCTAACAGGAGCTAAAAGTGGACCAAATTTAAGTAAAATATATCCACTAATAAAAAACTATTTAGGAGAAATTGTAAAATGATAGATTCACTATTAGTTGCATTTGCAACAATTTTTATAACTATAATATCATTATATAAATGGGTTATAATTATAGCAGCATTGCTTTCATGGGTACAACCAGACCCATACAATCCAATTGTACAGATGTTATATAGACTAACTGAACCTGCTTATGCACTAGTGCGAAGGTTTATACCAACTGTATTTGGAGGGATGGATATGTCTCCAATAATTTTAATATTTGGACTGCAATTTTTAGAGATATTTTTTCAAAGTCTATTTTCAAAACTATTATAAAGGATAATAAATGTTTAAAAAACTATTACTAGCTTCAATACTAACAACAACATTACTAGCTAATGACACGCCAAATAAAGAAGAAACATCTTTTTTAGATGATTTAATCAATGAAGTAAGTACCACTTTAGATTCTGATAAAATTTCAGATAAGGTTAAACTAGAAAATATGCAAGAGTATATTACAAATTTAAAATTTGATGATAAAGTTGATAAATCAAAATATAAACTAAACCTTATGGGGCATTATGAAAACTATATGTTACTTGGAAGTTATACTAATACTAAACTTCATGAGAGACATTGGGCAAATGGTGTAGAAGATACTTACAACAATGATGGAACATATAATAATGGTTACGAAAGAGATACAAATGAAGCACAATTTCAATTAAGTATCAAAACACCACTTTACAATAACTTTTTAGGTACTGGTGCTGATCTTTTTACAGCATATACTCAAAACTCATATTGGCAAGTTTACGACACTGATCATTCATCCCCTTTTAGAGAAACAAACTATATGCCAGAACTATTTTTAGAATGGCAACCAGATAAAAAACTTGGAGATTCACATCTAAAACAGGTAAGATTTGCACTTATTCACCAATCTAATGGTCAAGATGTAGGACAGTCAAGAAGCTGGAATAGAACAGAGATGTTTTTCTTACTTCAAAATGATAATATAAATTATGGTATGCATATTTGGGATAGATGGGATGAAGATAGAAAAAATGTAAATGACCCTAATTATCCAAATGTTACAGAGGGTGATGATAATCCAGAACTTGAAGAGTATCTTGGAAACCAAAGATATTTTGTAAAATATAAAAGCAAGAACTTAAACCTTATGCTTACACATCAAAATGATATATTTGAATATGACATTAAAAAAGGAAATACAAAGCTAGATATTACCTTTCCATCAATAAATAGTAACTTTGATTTTTTTATTAGATACTTCAATGGTTATGGGGAAAGTTTAGTTGATTATGATGTTAAGCTAGAAAGAATTAGTTTTGGTATCCAACTATCAGACTGGATATAAGTAAGGGGTAATTTATGGCAAATAGTAAATATGCAAATAGTACATACAGTTTAAAAAAGATAAAACTTCTTAGACTTGTAATAGTTTTAAGTTTAATATATTCTATACTTTTAGCACTATTAGACTTTTTTAAAATAACTGAACATATCGACTATAGACTTGAACTTA
>JAYEIM010000284.1:0-1830 GCA_034660095.1 Campylobacterota bacterium
CGCCTATACTTTCTACCACGTCATCATATTTCTCTTTAGATATACCCTCTAAATCGTGTGTATAATCAATCTTGATATGCAGGCTTAGGCTTCTTTGTTTTTCATCTACTATAAACTCAGTTTTTTCAAAAAAGGGACTTCTATATTCTCTATATTCATATGCACTTCTACTTTTTAAGTGTTCAAAAAATAAAGGTAAATTAATATTTTCAAATCCATCTCTAGTATATAACTCTTTAAAATGTATTTTTACTATACTGACAAAGTTTTTAATATTTCTTTCAATATATTTTACTTTGCCATCTCCCAAATGTAAAATAAATTTTTCTTTACCTCGATCCTCTATATTGTAAATATTTTCAATCAGTTGCTCTATTAATACTATCTGCTCTTTAGTAGTTAATTCATTTTTCTTTCTATCTTCTTGCTTAGTTCCTCTTTTTATTACAGAATGTACAGATGTAAATTCTTCTGTGATCGAGAGTAAATTTTGATTTGACAAAACGCAAATACTTGTTTGCTGTTTAGTTTGTTTTTGAGTGGCTGGGGTATTACTCATTTTTCTAACCTTTCTATATATATGACTATTTAGTTCTCTTAAAAAATGCTTCTAAAAGCAAATTCTCATCAATTATTCTATATGTATCTCTTGTATTGTTTGTAATTATCATTACAGAGTCTTTAAAGTCTTCTCTATTATTCTTAATATAGTTTCTAAATGTTATTAAACTAACCATTAATTCATTTTTATGTTTTTCATAAAATTTTGCTATTGATGTTGTATTACTCATTTTTCTAACCTTTCTTTTATTTTCTATTTGTCTTAATTGTCTTAATTATAAGTTGTTAAATATTAGAGTAAGCTTAAGACTTAAATATATTTAGTATTTCATCTATTTATTTCTTTATTTAAAAAATTATTTTCGTGTTGGTGGTGGATATATTTTCGTATTCCTTACATTCTTACATAAAAAGGGGGGGTAGTTTGTAACTATATGAAAATATTTTGTAAATGGCTTAACAAAGGGATTTGTGTTTTTTTTTCCTATAATACAAGTAGTTTTTTATGTAAGAATGTAAGGATTTAGTTAAATCCCTTTAGTTGTGGGGTGTAGAGAGGTTGAAATCCTTACATTTGGGATGTAAGAGTATGTAAGAATGATGTAAGAATGTAATGAGCCTTACATTTTTTGGCTTATTCTTACATATTTTTTTGGTTTTCCTATATGTAGATGTAAGGAAATGTAAGGAAATTAGAAAATTATTTTTTATTTTTTTTGGGAAAAGAGCTTGCTTGTGAAAAAAGAAAAAAGGGGAGTTTTTTGGCATAAAAAAAGGGTTAAACTCCCCAGTCTAACCCACCCACCCAATTAAGGATGGCATATTGTAGCAAATTTGTAATAATATTAGCTTAATTTTTTAGATTCAAATTTAAAACCAAAGAGATCTGAGTCTTCAAGTGTTTTAATTCCCTCAATTTTTTGTGGTTTTGCAGTTGTTTTGTAGTTGACATCTTTTGCTTCTGCGTCTTTGAATAAATTATCAAAATTGTTCAGTTCAGGTTTTTTATTGAATCTGCTCCAGTCAAATTCGTGGTCAACAGGTATAAACATAGTTTGTACTATTACTGGTTCGTTTAGTGTCTCAGCTACTATTATAGCTACACCTGCTCTTGGTAAAGCCCTGATTCTAGTAGCGTTTAGCTCATCTTCTGTAGTTTGACTTATACGCTGACCGTCTGCTGCACTTGAATAATTTGTAACAAGTTCTTTACCGCCAACTTTTTCTAAGTAGTCTAATGTTGATGGTGTAGATATTTTATAAAAAAAC
>JAYEIM010000285.1:0-9274 GCA_034660095.1 Campylobacterota bacterium
AGAAATTAAAAAAAAACAAAATAGAATTATATTAGATATATCAAAAGCTTTAAAAAGGACATAATATGAGCAAACCATATATTAAAATTTTAGGTGCATATGGTGGAAAAGCCACGAATATGCAGTTAACATCTTTACAACTATCAAAATCTATAGTACTAGATGCTGGTAATGTTGTAGAGGGTCTTGGAAATGGTATAAAAAATATCAACCATATCTTTGTTACACATTCACACTTAGATCATATACTTGATATTGGATTTTTAATAGATGCAACGTTTGAAGAGAGAACAATACCTCTTAAAATATATGCCAGAAAAGGCAATTTAGAAAATATAAAAAAACATATATTAAATTGGGAGATTTGGCCAGATTTTACTGAAATAAATTTAAATAATTCAGACTTAAAGGCTATAGAACTTATTGAAATTGATTTAGATGAAGTTATAGAAGTTGATAATTGTAGAATAAAAGCAATTAGAAACAATCATACACCATCAAGCAATGGATATGTTATTGAGATGCTTAATAGCGCTATTTTATTTACATCAGACTCATATTGTTGTAAATCAATTTGGGATGAAATAAATAACAATAAAAAAATAAGTTCAATAATTGTTGATGTGTCATTTCCTTCAAGATTGGATAAACTAGCATTTGATAGTAAGCATTTAACTCCTAAACTTTTAAGAGAAGAGATGAATCAATTAAAAAGAGATGATGTTATAGTTCATGTTAACCATATCAAACCTTTTTGCAAAAATGAAGTTGTAGAAGAGATAATAAAAGCTGATCTTTTACTAAATGGTGGAACAATACTTGAAGCACAAGATGTAGTCGAATTTTAGTACTTAATTATTAATTATGAAAAAATACCTCAAAAAAATTTTTATTTATTTTTTAATTTCTATCATTGTATCTTTAGTTGTATCTACTTCTTATCTATATATTCCAAAAACATTGGAGTCTTTTGATAATAGACTTCGGGATTATATGTTTATAGTTCGAGGAGAAGAACCAAATAGCCAAAATGTTATAATTATAGATTTAGATGACAAATCATTAAAAAAACTAGGACAATGGCCTTGGAGTAGAAATATAGTTGCTGATTTACTTGCAAAACTTACAAATGCAGGCATTGGTATCATCGCATTTGATATTGTTTTTGCTGAAGAAGATAGAAGTAACCCTCTAAAAGTAATAGAAAAACTTGGAATTAAAACAAAAATTGAAATACCAAATTATGATTATATATTTGCAGCAACAGTTGCTCAAACACCTACAATTTTAGGATACCAATTTCAACTATCAAAAGATGATTTTTTGGAAAAAAGAGCTCCTGATATCCCTGCAATTTTTATTGAAAGAAATCTTTTTGATGATTCACAAGATTTAGTTATAAAAGCTCATGGAACTATTTTAAATATCCCTCTTGTACAAGAAAATTCTTATTCTAGTGGTTTTTTTAATAATGTTCCAGATGAATCAGGTGTTGTAAGAAGTGTACCTCTAGTTATAAAATACGAGGAACAAATATATCCCTCTTTAGCATTAGAAATCATAAGAACTATTAGTGATAGTAAAAGAGTTTATATAAATTATGATGAAAATGGTGTATCTCATATTGAGCTTGGTGACTACTCTATACCCACAGATAGATATGGTAGATCTATTGTAAATTTTAGAGGTGGTGCTAAGAATTTTCAATATGTTTCTGCTCTTGATATAATTGAAAATAACTTTAATCCAAAAGATATAGAGGGTAAAATTGCAATTGTAGGGACAAGTGCTGCTGGTCTTTTGGACCTTAGAGCAACACCTTTTGATTCAGTATATCCAGGTGTCGAAGTTCATGCTAATGTTGTTGATAATATTCTAACACAGGAATATATTTCAAAACCATCATGGGTTGATGGCTTAAACTTAATTCATATTGTTATTTTAAGTTTATTAATAGTAATGCTAATTGCACATCTGCCCTTATCAGTAGCACTAACATTAGTTATGCTATTTTTTGCAGGAGATATGTATCTTATATTTACATCATTATTTACCCACGGACTTATTTTAAATATTTTATTTCCAATTTTAACCATAATAATCTCTGCTATTGCAGCTCTAACTTTAAATTATTTTTTAGAAACAAGAAAAACTAAAACTATTAAAGGAAAATTTGCTACTAAAGTATCAAAAGAGGTAATGGACTCACTCCTTGAAGACCCAGACAACGAATCTTTTGCTGCTATGAGTAAAGAGATAACAGTATTTTTTAGTGATGTTAGAGGATTTACAAATATTAGTGAATCGATGCCAAGCGCTCAAGTATTAATTGATTTTATGAACGAATATATGGATCCAATGACTGATATAATTATAAAAGAGAAAGGGACTGTTGATAAGTTTATCGGAGATGCTATTATGGCATATTGGAATGCACCAGGTGATGTGCCAGATCATGCAGAGAGAGCTGCGGTTGCAACATTGGAGCAATTGCACGCATTAGATGATTTAAATACTAAATTAAGAGCTGACCCTAGATTTGAGAATGTAGTGAAAATGAGTGATAAAAATGGTGTACCAATAATTGATATAGGTATTGGACTAAATAGTGGTGTAGCTATTGCAGGGGAGATGGGATCAAGTCAAAGAAGTGATTATACAGTGATTGGTGACCCTATTAACTTAGGGGCAAGATTAGAATCATTATGCAAGTTCTACAATTCACAATTTAATATATCTAATTTTACAAAAGAAAAATTAACAGGTAAATATATTTACAGATTTTTAGATCTTGTAACTGTAAAAGGGAAAAGTGAACCTATAGAGATATGGCAAATTATTGATTATGATAGAGATGAATCACTTCATAAGCTTTATCATGTTAATCGAGCAAGATTAGATGAGGAGTTGGCTTTATATAATAAGGGTATTGTATTATACAAAGATGCAAAATTTGAAGAAGCAATGGTAATATTTAAAGATATAGATAGCTGGAAAGATAAAACAAATCAAAAAATATATAAAATGTATATTGAAAGATGTGAGCATTATATTGATATACCGCCAGTTGATTTCAATGGTGTATTTGTTCATACAACAAAAAGCTAAATAAAAAATTAAAATATACCTTGGTATACTATAATAAAAAATTAAATATGTTATAATTAGATAAAGATTAGGAGTTTAAAATGAAAAAATATATTCTGTTATTGCTTTTACCAATTCTTGCTTTTGCAAATATAGGTAAAATTACTGCTATTAAAGGTGATATAAGTATAAAAAGAGATTCAAAAATTATTGCAGGATCTGTAGGCTTGGATTTAAAAAAGCATGATTTTATTTTATCTAAAAAAAATTCCAAAGCACAAATAGTATTTTTAGATAAAACTATTTTTACTATAGGTCAAAATTCAACTTTAGATATAGCAGAATATCTATATGACGAGAAACAACCATCAAAAAATAAAGTACAATTTAATGTTCTAAAAGGTGCATTTAGTACTATAACTGGTAGAATAGGTAAACTAAATAAATCAAAGTTTAAGTTAAAAACAAGATCAGCATCTATTGGGATAAGAGGTACAATAGTAAAAGCAAATCAACAAGTTGTTATGTGTACACAAGGTGCAATATCTGTTACAACACCAAATGGTAAAGTAGTATATGTTAATGCTGGTAAAAAAACAGATGTCTCTTCTGGTACTCCAACACCACCTACTGCTATTAAAAAAGGTGATATTGAAGCTATTGATATTGCAAAACAAGAAGCTATTAAGCCTTATATTGCTGAAGAATTACAAGATGAAAAAAACAAGCAAGCTGTTCTTGATGCACCAATATCTTGGGGTACATGGGCAAGTGACTTAAGTAGTTTAGGCAACCCTGTACAAACAGATGTTTCCGTATTAGATAATTTAAGAAATTCATCTTCAACAGTAAATGCTCAGTATAATGGTCAAGTTTCAGGGACAACATCAAATGGTGGAGATATAAAAATAGATGGTAACAATGCCGTTCAAATAAATTTTGCACTTGGTGGTGGGCAAAATACAATGGATGGAACTATAAAATTCAATACAACACTTAATCAAGCTTGGGATACTGCATTTAGTGGTACCACTTCAGGAAATACATTTTCTAGTACAAATATAGATAGCACAAGTATTACTACTAACTCGGGAACAACTTCTGTGACAGATGGCAGTGGAAATATTGATGGTTCATTTTATGGTTCAAATACACAAGCAATAGGTGGTACATTTAATATTTCGGCACCTAATAGTAATGATGGAACAGCAACAGGTATCTTTAAAGCTACAAAATAGTTAAACTTTTATATAATTCAAGCATGAAAAAGATTATTATTTTATGCTTGATTTATAGCTCCCTATTTTCAGACAATTTAAATACTGCAATAGATTTATTTAAACAAAATAAATTCCAAAAAAGTATTGAAATCTTAGAAAAACTATCACAAAATGATTTATCTAATAAGAAAGTTAATTTTTATTTAGCTAGATCTTACTATGAAATAAAAGATTATGAGCAAGCACTAATATATTTTGAGCGTATAATTATCTCAAATGAAAATGACTTAAGAGCTAGAGTAGAACTTGCACAAACATATTTAATGCTTGGACTAGATTATGATGCTTTAGAAAACTTCAACTATGTATTAAATAATGATATACCACTAAATGTTAAAAAAAATATTGAAAATAAAATAAAACATATTGAAAATAAAAAACAAAAAAGTAGTTTTAAAACTACTTTTGGATTTGGATATACTTATGATAATAATATAAATAATATTACTGATGTTAAAAATTTTGATACACCAAATTTTCAAAATTTAACAATTACTGAAAAACAGATAGAAGATACAAATATTTTATTGTTGTTAAATGCTAATCATAAATATAAAATAAACAATAATAATATATTAGAAAATAAACTAACCATAATTCAGCAAAGTTACGATAAAACAAAAGAGAAAAATCTAGAGTTACTATCTTATGATTTGTCATTATCAAGATATATAAAATTAAATAAATTTACTTATGGATTAAATATAACAGATATTGATATAGATGATAACAACTACCTAAATATGATAGGATTTAATTTTAATTATGAACAAAAAATACTTGATAATATATATAGTTTTTTATCTTTTAAATATTTTGATAAAAAATATCAAGAATTAGAGAATAAAAAGCTAGATTCAGATAATTATAGTATCGCAATTGGAAATAAGCTACCTACAGACAAATATGGAAAATTTAACTTTATATATATCTATACACAAGAGAATTTAAAAAAAGATGATCCTAATACAACAGATAAGTTAACAAATACATTGATATTTAGTAATAATTATAGCCTTACAGATAAACTTTCTATAATTGATAATATAAATATTAACTATATTAATGAACTCTCCAATGATGCAACATTTGAAAAAAAGAAAATAGATACTTTATACAATATCTCTATTGGTTTATCATATGATATTGATAAAGCTTTAAATATCACATCAACAATAAAACATATAGACAATAATTCAAATATAGATATATATTCTTATGATAAGCAAACTATTGATATTTTTATAAAGAAATCTTTTTAATTTTTTATAAAATAACTTTCAATACCTTCAGCAATTCCTTTAGATATTAATCTTTGGTAACTTTTTGTAGATATTCTTCTACCCTCTTGTGGATGGCTTATATAACCAACTTCAACTAAAATAGATGGCATTTGAGCACCAACTAAAACCCAAAATGGACCCTCTCTAACTCCACCGTCTCTAATAGCTCTTTTGCCATATTTAGATCGTAAAGAATACAACATATTTTTTTGGATATCTATAGCCATTTTATTTGATGCTGTTATTTTTGATTGATTTAAAATAGTTAATAGTGAATTTTTACTACTCCATCCCATCTTTTTCATATCACCTTTATTTTCCAAAGCTGCAACTCTTTTTGCTCTTTCACTTCTTGCTGGAGATAAAAAATATGTCTCTATTCCATGTGCTTTTCTTGCTCTTGATTTTCTTGCAGCATTTGCATGTATTGATATAAACATATCTGCTTTTTTTCTATTTGCATATTTTGTTCTGTTTGACAATCTTACATATTTATCTCTAGATCTTGTTAAATATACTTTAAAGCCTTTTTTTTCTAAATTTTGTTTTAGATATTTACTTATATTTAAAACGATAACTTTCTCATATCTTCTACTCTTACCAAC
The DNA here is from genome assembly GCA_034660095.1 of Campylobacterota bacterium. Classification (GTDB taxonomy): domain Bacteria; phylum Campylobacterota; class Campylobacteria; order Campylobacterales; family Arcobacteraceae; genus JAIOSF01. The sequence continues at coordinate 6,256 of JAYEIM010000285.1, forward strand.
TGCACCAGAATCTCTTCCCCCATGTCCTGCATCTATTACAATAATCTTTTTTGATGGATAAATAATATTTGTAGGAAGTAGTTTTACTTTCTTAACTATTTTACTTTTTTTTGATTTTCTTAAATTAAGTACTTTTATAATAATTTGTTTTTTATTTACCAAATATATAGTTTTTAAATTTTTCCTATTTTTTAGTGATATCCTTAAGGTATTTTTTTTATATTGAAATATTTTTATCTTATCAACACCAAATATTGACAATTTCATTGGAGCTGCACCTTTAAAACTACCTTTTAAATCAAACTCATCATAATAACTTCGTCTATCTTTTCTTTCAGAAAATTTTATATATGATTTATTTATATTTTTATAGAAGTTTATTGTTATACTATTTTTATCTTGTACAACAGATTTTATTGTATATTTTGGTTTTAAGATTGATTTTGTTTTTAATGGACTTCTTAATACGGTATTTTTATCTATACGATTAAGTTCCCGTTTATACTTTGTAGTATTTATATTTAATTTATCACCATATCTAATAAGTTTTTTAAGATAATTAATCTCTTTTAACTTATTATTAGACATTATTGAGTTAAGATAAAGTTTCTTGGTTACTTCAAACTTATCTTTATAGTATTTATTAGATATAGCAAAAAGGGAACTAGAAAATATTAAAAATATTAAAAATAGTTTAACTGTTTTATTCAATCTACTCGCCGTTTGTTAGCTTATCCATTAACTCTTTAACACTTATAAGTTTATCTAACTTATATCCATTTGAACCAGTAAAAAATAGTCCTGTATCTAAATTTCCTCTATAGGCATCACTTAAACTATCAGCGATACAATATCCAACCTCTTTAGCTTCTACACCTCTTTTACATGGTGCTACACAATTACTTGCACATGCAATTTTAGGAGCAGTTCCAGCTTCTATAGCTCTTTGAAGATTTGTAATTACACCTCTTGCTGGTAATCCAACTGGTGATTTTATAAGTTTTATATCTGATTCATTTGCATTGATTAGAACATTTTTAAGATTTTCATGTGCATCACATTCGTGAGTCCCTATAAATCTAGTTGCCATCTGTACACCATCACAACCTGCATCAATCATGCTATCTATATCATTTTTATCCCATATTCCACCAGCTGCAATAATTGGGAAGTCTCCCCATTTTTTAGCCTCTTCAATAATAGATGGTAAAATATTTTCTAATTGATACTCCTCTTGAGTACATTGCTCATAAGTAAAACCTTGATGTCCACCACTTTTTGGACCCTCTACAATAATAGCGTCTGGAAGTTTATCATATCTCTTCCATCTCTTACAAATTATTTTTAAAGCTTTTGCAGATGAAACAATAGGTATAAGTGCTACATCTGGATAATCTGCTGTAAACTCTGGCATATTTGTAGGTAGTCCAGCACCAGTAATAATAATATCAATACCAGCTTCACAAACATCTTTAACAATATTTCCATAATCACAAGAAGCATATAAAATATTTACAGCAAGTGGCTTATCACCAGATATTTTTCTAGCATTTTTAATAATTGCTTTTGTTGCATCACTATTATAAAAATTTGATGCTTCAACAGGTCGACCTGTTTTTGACATTTTAGTTGAATATTTACCATCTTCATAATATCCAGTTCCAACAGCACTTACAACTCCAAGACCACCCTCTTTAGAAACATTTCCAGCAAGTTTATCCCAACTAATACCAACACCCATTCCACCTTGAACTATTGGCTTTTCTATTGTATATTTTCCGATTTTTAATGGTTTCATCAGTTTCCCTTTTATTTAACTATTATTTTAACGAAATTCTTTTTACCTTTTTGTAAAATGAACTCCCCCACTTCTAAACATAATTTTTCATCTTCAACTTTTACTTGGTCAAGCTTAACCGCTCCACCTTTTATATCTCTTCTTGCTTGTGAAGTTGATGGCTCTAATTTACAATCAACTAGTGCTTGTAATATTCCTATTCCATTTTCAAGTGCAAACTCTTCCATATCTGTTGGAATATCTTTTTTTGCAAATATTTTTGTAAACTCATCTCTTGCAATTCCACCTGTCCCTTTTCCATGAAATCTATCAACAATCTCCATTGCTAACATATCTTTTATCTTTTTAGGATGTAAAGATTTATCTTCAACTCCTGATTTTAACTCTTCAATGCTTTTTAAACTTTTTGTAGAAAGTAATTCATAATATCTCCACATAAGTTCATCTGAAATACTTAAAATCTTTCCAAACATATCATTTGGTGCATCTGTTACACCTATATAGTTTCCTAATGACTTTGACATTTTTTGTACACCATCAAGACCCTCTAAAATTGGCATCATAAGTACTACTTGTTGTTTTTTAACATCATAAGATTTTTGTAGATGCCTACCCATAAGTAGATTAAATTTTTGATCAGTCCCACCTATCTCAACATCTGATTTAAGATATACAGAATCATAACCTTGAAGCAACGGATAAGTAAATTCATGAATTGCTATATCATCTTCGTTTTTATATCTTTTCTTAAAATCATCTCTTTCCAACATTCTAGCAACAGTTCTTTTTGACAATAGCTCCAACATATCTAATGGACTTAGTTTACCTAACCAATCATTATTATAAACAATTTCTGTTTTACTCTCATCAAGTATTTTAAAAGCTTGTGTTGTATAGCTTGAAATATTTTTATCTATTTGCTCTCTTGTCAATACTTTTCTTGTTGCACTTTTACCTGTTGGATCACCAATAGTAGCTGTAAAATCACCTATTAAAAACTGAACTATCGCTCCATATTCTTGAAAGGTTCTAAGCTTTTGTAACAATACAGTATGACCTAAATGAAGGTCTGGAGCAGTTGGATCAAAACCAGCTTTTACATAGTAGTTCTCACCATTTTCATAATAGTTTCTTAAAAGTTTTTCTAATCTTTCTTCATCTATTATTTCAGATGTTCCTCTATTTATCTCTTTTATTACATCTTTTATTTTTAATTCCATC
>JAYEIM010000286.1:0-9243 GCA_034660095.1 Campylobacterota bacterium
AAAAATATATCTGACATGTTGGCATCATAATGCTGACCTGTATGGACTATGACTTCTTCTATCTCATCATGCTTCGCAATTTCTCTACTTACGCTTCCTGCTTTTATAAACTGAGGTCTAGCCCCTAGTATTGTTAATATTTTCATTTTATGAGTTTCCTTTTTATTGTTTCTGTGATTAGTTTAAATAAATAGACTGGTAATATTTTTTGTCTTTTTATTCTCTTTGGTTCTAAAGTAAGTCGATAGAGCCATTCTATATGATTGTCTTGAAAAAATTTAGGTGCTCGTGTGATTTTTCCGGCTAATATATCTAATGCACCTCCACAACCTATAAATAAGATGTTAGGTAATATTTTATTAATCTTTGCTGCAAACTTTTCTTGTTTTGGTGAGCCTAAAGCAACCATTACTATTTGAGGTTTTAAATCTTTTAACAAATCTATGATTGTATTTTCATCATCAAAGTACCCATTATGTCTACCAACAATATTAATATTAGGATATTTAATTTTTAGCTCGTTAACTGATTTTTTATTAATATCTTCACTTGAACCTAATATAAATAAATTGTATTTCTCTTCATTTGACAATTCAAAAATTGTTTTAGGTAAATCTAGTCGTATGCTAAAAACACCATGTAAAAACTTCATTCCAATAACTGCACCAGAACCATCAGGTACAGGTAGAACTGAATTATCTAAGATGCTTTTCATTTCACTATCTTTTGAGTACATCATAATTTTTTCAGCATTTATAGCAGTGCTATAACCACCTTGATTATTTGCTATCAAACCTTTTATATAACTTTTTGAAGAGTCTATTGTTTCTACTTGAAAACAAGTTGCGCCCATGATTTCATATTTTCTCATTTATTGCCTTTTCTATACTACTTAATAGTTCCTGTGTTACTTTTTCTGAATCATATTTTTTTGCAGTTTCTAATGCATTAACTTGATATTTTCTTATTTCATCACTATCTAAATTCATAAAATATTCTAAATGTTTACTTAATTCATGATAATTTGATGATTCAAATAATGCACCATTGATTCCATCATCTATATAACCTGGAAGTCCCCCAATATTTGAACCAACTACAGGAACAGCACAAGCCATAGCTTCTAATCCTACTAGTCCTAAACTCTCAGATAGCCTAGTAGTAGTAAAGGCAAAAATATTCATCTGATTAAAATAGCTTACAAGCTCGTTATGAGGTTTCGGTCCAACAAAATTTACTATATTTTCAAGTTTTAACTCTTCAATCTTTTGTAAAAGCAATTTTTCTTCTACTCCCCCACCAATCATCAAAACTTTAAATGTAAAACCTTTAGCTTTTAATAGACTAATAGCATCAAGCAATATATCCCAACCTTTTCCTTTATCTATCCTTGAAACATATCCTATAGTAAATATATTTTTAGTAATATTTTGTGGTTTGAAAAACTGTGTGTTAATACCACCTGAAGGTGAAACAAAAATTTTTTCTTTATTTATTGAAAATTTATGATAAATAATATCTTTAAAATACTCAGAAGGGACTACTAATAAATTTGCTTTTTTGATAATTGGTATAACTAATTTTTGGATAAATTTTCCCATCTTATTATTTACTAAAACATCACTTCCATGAGCATTTAAAATTAATGGCTTGTTGCTAAATAATTTTACAAATAATAGTGGTATTAATGAATGACTAATATAATGTACATATATCACGTCATAATCATTTTTTTTGATTTCACTTCTTACATCTATAAAAAATTTAAAATACTTTTGTATTTTTTCTATTTTAGAAATTCCTCTTCCTTCGACTACTACAAGTGTGAACGTAACTTCCTTTTGTTCTAATTGATTTTTAAAATTTTTTACAAATATTCCAAAAAAAGGAGATTCTTTAGATGGGTACATATTTGATATAAGTAAAATTTTCATTTATTTCCAACCTTATAGTAATTTAGTGACATTAATGCTCCTATCATGATTCCAGCAACTCCTGAATTAATAATATGTCCACTTGATATACTTATTAACAATAGAAATAATATTCCAAATTGTACATAAGGTTTATAGATATATACTTTTGATTTTTTAATTCTGTTAGAAAAATAATTTAATAGAAAAAATCCATAAATTATTACAACACCAATAATTCCATACAACATAAATAAATCAACTGCATCTAACTCAACACTTCTTCCGGCAACAGTTATGATTTTTTCATAACCATATCCAAAAAAAGTGCTAAATGATATATCTTGATTTTGTAAAAATTGAAATATATCATTAGCAAGTAAATTTCTTCCACTATAAAATAATGTAATCAAATCAACTTTATTCATCCAGTACGATATCCTAACAATTAGATTCATTTCATACAATGCATAATATATGGTATAAGGTACTAATAAAACAAAAATCAGAGTTGATACACCAACAATATGAAAGCTAGTCCGATTGAGAATTAAACCTTTGCTTGTTGAAATTAGATTAATGATAGGTAAGATAAATATAATCAAAGCTGAACCAAATAATGCTACTTTGCTAGTAAGTAAAACAGCTAAAGTTAATATAATCAATGAGATAGAAAGATATTTGTAAAATTCTTTTTTTAACAAGAAATAGGATAAGACAAAAATTGATGTTGTTATCAATAAACCTCCTACCTCATTTCCAGCATAAAAAAGACCCCTTGTTCCAATATCATTTCTTCCATACTGGGCATATCCATAACCTAATGCACCAACAATCATATTAAAAGAAATTACACTAAAGCTAATTAAAAACATATTTTTTACTACATAAAATTTATTTATATTAATTAAATATTTAAAAAAATATAATGATGTTACTATCATAATAAATTTCAACATCCAAAATAATTCTAAACTATTGTAAATGCCTTGTGCTATATGCAAAAGTATAAGTATCACAAAAAATGATAGTAATATAACAGGTATATAAATTTTCTTTTTTACTAAAGTATATAACATTAACAATAAGAGCAATGTTTTATAGATTGGAGAAAAAGAGAATGCATAATTTCTAATAATGAGTCCATTAAGTGTATCTATAAATAAATAACCATATAGTAAATAGATAGTTATAGAAAGAGAAGAAACTTTAAGCTTACTAATCAAAGAGTTCCCTCACTTCTTTAATTTCAGCCGATAATCGTTCATCCCAAGTCCATAGTTCTTCAGATTCAGTTTTTTGAACTCCTTCTAAAATACTAGTTCTGTATTGCTTATTATTTATAACATTAAATATATCATCTGCCATACTAGAGTAAAGATCACTATCTACATCATATATAAAACCATTCTCTTTATGCTGTATCCACCTTTTTGTGTCACCAGTATTTAATGTAAATATAATTTTATTGCTTCTAATCGCTTCTAATAATGGATTTCCTACATTTGATGAATCATACATAGATAAAAAAAAGTCTGCAACATTCAAGTATTCTTTAACCTTTACATTAGGAATGGCCCCAGTGAATATTACATTATCATTAATATTTAGTTCACTACATAATTGCAACAAATTATCTTTTTCTACTCCTTCTCCCACAATATAGTATATAAAGTCTTTTATATTATATTTTGCTTTCAGTATTGCAATAGTTCTCAGTCCTCTATCAACTCTTTTCCAGTATTCTAATCTGCAAACAGTAAGAAAAATAGGTTTATTCTTTGGATTTAGTTTATTTTTCAATTCTAAAACTTCTTCATTTTCAAGTTTTTGTTCATCTACACCATTTGGCCAAAACTTATAGTTTTTTAAATTCTTTGATTTTAAGATTTCTAATGCTTTATTTCCCTGTGTTCCATCATCTGTCATAATACATAAATTAGATGGTAAAGCTAAAGATATAAGATGATCATAACTTCCAATTATTTTAAGAATTTTCTTGTTTTGGAAGTACTCATACATAAATGTACCCTGAAATCTACTTATTATATTTACTTTATTTAGTTTTCTAAATAATTTTAATAAATTTACAGCTAAAACTCCATGTACTTCATAACCATATATAATATCAACTTTATTATTTTGTAGAAATTTTTTTCCAATTATAAATAATTTCAAAACAGCAAGAAAATATGCTATTTTTTGTAATACTCTTCTTACTATCCTGTTAGAACCAAATTTATTAATTGATTTTTCAAGAGGTAAATATTCTCTAATAATATTTACACCTACAGGATTTATTTCATTTTCATAATAATAATTATCATATTTCGAATTATCACGAATTACTATGTAATTCACATCCCATCCTGCTTTTACATAAGCTTCTGGTGTTTTTCTTATAACTTGTATAGACTTTTCTTTAAAATCTAAAGCAGATAAAAAAAGTATTGTTTTTTTTTTCATTATTTAGTACCTTTTTATAATTTTTGCAGGATTTCCTGCTATTATCAAATTAGACTCTTCAAATTTTTTTGTTACGATAGAACCAGCTCCTACAATACAATTATTGCCTAATTTTATTCCTGGTAAAAGGATTACATTAGCTCCGAGCCAAACATTATCACCTATGATAATAGGTATTTCTTTTTGAAAATTATTTTTTTCTAAAAAATCATGATTTGAGCTTATAATTTTAACTCCTGATGCAAAAAGAAAATTACTACCAATTTCAATACCATTTAAAGCTTGAAAATAGCAATGTCCACTAACTGCAAAACTAGCTAATGTACTTATGTCTTCTTTTGTTTTTATTTTATGTTGGAATATTATCTGTGATGTAAAGTGAGTGCTATATGTAAAGCGACTATTGATTCTAAATATTCTTTGATAAATAAAATTAATAATTAATAATGGAAATCCAATTTTTTTTGTTAAAATAATTTTTTTATACAAATAATTATTAGATTTTAAAAATAATTTCAATTTATTTTTCATAAATGAATCCATTACTATCTCCCTTAGAGAATTTATATGATAGTCCTAAATAGAACAAATATGCTATACAATTAGATATACTAAAAAATATAATCATTAGGTATTCATCATCTGATTGTATCCCATAATATATTGAAACAAATATTAAACAAAATAAAATCAATTGACCTGCTAAGTTATAAAACTGATTATTTGATATATAAAATGTATAACTTAATGGTCCTACTACAAACTTCATAAACAACATTGGAGTCATTATTTGTGCAAATTCACCTGCAACTCTCCAATTATTTCCGAATACAAAAGCAAACAAATCAGGGGCAAATATTCCAAGAATTGTAAAAGGGATGATTCCCAGTAAAAACAACTTTTTTAAAGTGCTTATGTAAATAGATTTGCAATTACCATACTTATTATAATCCTCAGTTGCTTTTTGCTTAAAGACATCCAATACAGTATTTGAAAGTAGATTTATAGGCATCATTAAAACCTTATACATTAAAGAGTAATATCCCAAAATTCCTAAACTAAAATATTTCCCTAATGCAAAAAATGGCAGTTGATTAGCTAATAGATTTATAAGAACAGATGGCAAATCATATTTTGGAAAATTTTTATATTCATTTGCAACCTTTTTAATCGGAAGTTCTCTTAAATGAAAATATTTGTTAATTATTTTACTTCTTATAATAAAAAATATAGAAACTATATATCCCATAAGATTACCAAACAACAAGCCAAATGAAGACGCACTACTTAACCCAATAGCTAATTGTATACTTGCATTTGATGTTGAAACAATCACCTTGTTTTTAGCTAATCTTTTAAATGATTTTTCTCTTATCAGAAGATAGTTGACAACTTGGTATACACCTACTAGAAAAATAGACAATGGCAAAAAATAGAGCCAATTTGATATTTCTTTATTTTCAAATAACTCTGTAATTTCTTGGTTAAATATAAAAACTATTAAAAATACAAATATAACAACTGAGCTTAGTAAAATTAATATCAACTTTACTATTGACCTAACATCTTCATCTTTTTTTGGAAGCATTATAGCCATTTCATATCTTCCTGTTGCAATAACAGAAATTATAGCAGCTATAGCCATGTAGAGTGCAAATACACCAAAATCCTCAGGAGTGTATATACGAGTTAGTATAGGGCTTATAGCAATAGGAACAGCCTGAGCTATAGTTGTACCTGTAATAAGAGTAAATACATTTCTATTAAACTCTGATTTTGGTTTTAGTTTAGTTAGCATTATCAACTCTTAATCCCGAAATCTTAAAATTAGGAGGTACTAGCTTAAATGACTTATCTTGTTTTTGTAAACAGTGCCCTTTGACTTGAAAATTTCTAAGTTTTTTTATATCTATTAAATCTACAACCAAGTAGATGTTTTCTCCACCTTTTAGTTTTACTAAGTCTTTTGATTCTGTTTTTGATGGTTGTACTATTCTACTATCGCCATAGTCTGAAGTATTAACTTGTACTATATAACAGTGCGTATCTCGTGAAAGACTATCTATGATGTTTGAAAAATAGTTTGTATCTTTGTTATACTCTATAGCTACTAAAAAGTCTACCTCACCTACAAGAGAACTTCTATAGCTTATGTCTGTAAGTTCATAACAGTTAAAAGTGCTAAAGACACTCCCTCTAAACTTATAGAGTGTTGGTTTTTTCTTTTTGTTTTCATTAACTTCAAATCCTCTACTTTGTATATCTATCTTTTCATCTGGTGCGAAATGCTTTTTAGCTTCAAAGTTTATAAAAAGGCTAGTGTGTCCATCAGTATTAAAAGGTAGTATCACACATGTGTAGTTTGAAACTAAGTTTTTGTTTTCATCTTTTGTTGTTTTTATATGTTCTACTCCAAAAACTATACCAATGTTATTTTTTTTAGCAAATCTTGCTAGTAAATGCACCCAAGCATAAGGAATAGAAACTTCTGGAAAAACCAATAAATCTACTTTATGTTTTTCTTCTATTGATTTATTTAAAATATCAAATATACCTTGTAGTCTAGAGTAGGATAGATTTGGTGATGTTACATAAGATGCTGTTATGTCTTTGATAGATGTTTTTAGGCTTACTATGCCTATTTTTAGTTTATCTGTGTTTTCTTTTTTGTTCTTTGTGATTATATATTTATTTTCATATTGACTTGGAAATGTATTGTTTACTGATTTATCGAAACCATTAAAATAATTGTAAAGTCTTTCAATAAATATTGTATTTGTGGCATAAAAATTATCTTTTTTATTTATAAACCTAAAATGATTAAATAGTATAAGTTCATGATAGTGTATATATCTTGGAGTATTCTTGATTTTAAATTTATTTAAACTGAATTTTAAATTTTTTATATCAAAAGCCTGGCTTAAAAAATTAAAATCATCTTTTATTGCCCAGCCATCGTTATCAAAAAAATTCATGTAATTTAACAATGGATAAGTCATAAGATGATTGCTAAACATGTTTGATTTTCTTATATTTTTTATATCAGTTGTGTTTATTCGTTGTTCTAATAGGATATTATTTTCTTCTATTTTTTGTATAAGGTTTTTTTCAAAGTGAGTTGGGTTTGAAGAGATTGCAAATAGTACACTGTTTAGCAAATACTCTTGTGTGTCTTCTAATAGCTTTTGGTTTGAGAGTTTTTCAATTGTTTTATAAAAATCTACAAATAACCTTACAAGCAAATTGTCACTGTTTGTGATATAAAGATATGTGAAAACTTTCTCCCAGTGAAGCCTTAATTCAAAAATATTTTGACCACTAAATACATTCTCTAGCTGTTGATTATAGATAGCTAAATGTTTCTTATCAAACTTTGCACTTGCTACTGTAGTCAATATTCCAGTGAGATTTCTAGAAATACTAAGAGTATCTTTTGTAGTGCCTATAAGTGAGCTTAATTTATTTTTACTATTATCATAAAACATATTGTACGATGAAGATTCAAGAGTTTTAAAAAGTTTTTCATCATCAGGCATAAAATTAAAAAAACTACTGTTTTCATCAATCTTTTCTTTGAACTTTTTAAGAAGTGATATCGAGTCATTCTTATCAAAATGAAAAAGTTTTACTTTTTTATTTTGTAGCTTGAACACTCTCCCATTAGTTTTAAGTTGCACACTCCTTGTGCCTGTTCTTATTTTTGAGTTTTGTAATTTACATGATAATAAATCAGCCACAACTGTTTTAGAATTTAAATTAATATCAGCATTTGAAAATACAAAAAGCATATCATCGACATATCTACTATAGTATTCTGGTTTTACATTCTTGATAATATCTTCATCAAGGTTATAAAGTAAATAGTTTGCAATAACTGAAGATGAGACTAATCCTATCGGCAAGAATTTTTGATGAAAATATTTTTCAATTTTACTATTAGGATGTAACTTATTTATGACTTTATGAAAACCATTATGAATCTTTTGCATTAAGTCATTTAAAAATTTATACTCTTCTTTTATTAAATCGTCCAATGAACTGAACTCAAAGTCAATATTATAATAAAATTCTTGAATATCAATATTTAAAATTGTCACATCTAAATTTTTGTTATGTAGATAAGTTGCCATATCAATAGCTTCATCTCTAAAACCTTGATAACCTTCATAATAAGGTCGGAAAAGTTTGTAACTTTTATTCTGAAATTGTTTATTTTTATCTCGATATAGTCTATTGCCTTTTATATTGTCTTGCAATATAGAGTCGAGTCCTTCACCTATTAACATTGTCCATAAAGTAGCAATTATATGTATTTCAATAGGAGCTTTAATAAAAATATTATAAGACTCCACATGATAAATATTTTGTTTCGTTTGATTTGTAAAAAAGTTATCTTCTTTTTTTAAATCTTCTATTTTTTTTGGGACTAAAGTATATGAAACATTCTTTATCCATTTAGAAATATCTTGGTTGCCTGATGTTAAAATTATTTCTATCTCTTTTAGTTTTTTTTCTAAATCATTCTCAAATTGAGCTAATTCTATTTTTTCAGCCAATAAAGTTTTATCAGTATATAAATGTGATTTAAGTTTTTTATAGGCTTGCTGTAAAAGCTCATTTGAGATTATCATATATTATAAATTTCCTGCGATGTATGTTATCTCTTCATCACTAACATAGGGATTCATAGGTAGACTCATAATCTCATCAGAAACTATTTCAGAGATTGGAAAATCTCCTTTCTTATAGCCTAAATATTCAAAACACTCTTGAAGATGCAATGGCATTGGATAGTGAACTGCAGTTGGTATTCCTTGCTCTTTTAGTTTAGCTTGAATTTCATCTCTATTTTTCACTCTCACAC
>JAYEIM010000287.1:0-1815 GCA_034660095.1 Campylobacterota bacterium
AGCCTTTATCTTGATATTGTTTAATTGTGTATTCTATTTTTGAGTAAGTTAAGTTTCCTTCTCCTCCATAATTTACAACTTCAATATCTGAAAAAAAGTTTGCAAATATTTCTTCACTTTCACCTTCTGCAAACAATACACTTCTTTTACTATTAAAAAATGGTACATTTTTCATCTCTTTTTGAGCTTTTTTTAAAAACTCATCTACATAATTTGTAGTTACACCATATAATGATGGAGCATAATTTTCCCATCCCTCTATATGTTCTTTATTTGTAAATCGACCAATTACTTGTTCTGTGTTAATTACAAATTCTGTTAAATAATAAGCACTATTTAAATATGCTTGTTTTTGATAATCATTTAAATCTTCTATTAAAGAAAATGTTGTATTAATAAAGTTAGTAATAAAATCAATAGCAATACCACATTGAATATCAACTGAACGATTAGGGTTATCAGGATGTTTTTGTGCATATTTACAATAATCCCATTTTCCACATTTATGGCACTCAAAATAACCTATCCAATTTTCAACCATTAAATCAATTATTTCTTCTTTGGTATAACTATCATTTAATTCAATATTATCTGTCAAACCAATAATATGTAAATTATCTAAATTTTGTTTTTTAGTATTCATATTAGTAGCACCCTGAAATACTTGAAACTATTCCTGCATCATTAAAAGTAATTATACTATTTCCATAATACCAATTATTGCAATTTCTATAGTTTATTGAGAAATTACTTGGTTTTGTATTTGATCCACATGGAATAGCATCAGGACTCCCAATTATAGAAATAACATCATTTTTAAGTATACCTCTTCTGACAGAACAAGCCTTTTGTGTTTTCTTTTTTTGTCTCTCTAAGGCATTATAAACTTGTCTTTCAATTTTAGATAATTTATTATTTAATAAAGTTTCCTCTCTTTGATATTTGGTTAATTTATTTTGTGCTTTTTGTAGTTTTAGTTGTATTGCTTTTAGTTCTTCTTGTTTGGCACTATTTAATAATTCTTGATTAGTTATTTTTTTTTGAAGTGAAATAGTTTCACTACTTCTCATATCAATCTCTTGTTCTTTTGTTTTAAGAAGTTTTGTAAGTTTATTTATCTCACTTTTATTTGCTTTGATTTTAAGTATTTCAGATATGCCCTCACTTACACTATCAGGGTCAACCAAAACACTAGCTTTTACATAGTATGTTTTTCCATCATATTTTTCATTTAGTATTTTTGTTTTTATGATACCAGCTGTTAAATTTTTAATCTCTTGTTTAAAATACTTATGGTATTTTTCATTTTCTACAGTTTTGCTTAATTCAAGATATCCCTCGACAAATACACCTATCTCTTCTAGAATTATAAGTTTGACTTGGCTTAATGCCTTTTTTCTAGCACTATTTTTACTATCATCATCACTTGTATTATAACGATACTCTTTTACAATCTCTTTTATTCTTTTATTTGATTTTTTCTTAGTATTTATATCATTTATTTTTACAATAATATCTTGATAAGATATTATTTGCTCAAGCTCTTCTCGCTCTTCTATTTTTTTATGTTCTTGGTTATTTGCTGTAGTGGTTTTTACTAACAAATTATTATTGGTACATCCAATCAATAAATAAGTCATTAAAATTATAAATACTATATTTTTAAATCTTAGATTTCTTAACATCTACTTTTCCTTTATATTTACATATATCTCTTTAGTGCAAGGGTCCTCCCAAATATCTGATATTTTTATATCATAGTTAATATCTTTAAAGTTTATTTTTATAGAACTATTTTCTCTAAATCTTTTGGTA
>JAYEIM010000288.1:0-1814 GCA_034660095.1 Campylobacterota bacterium
ATAGAATTTGAGCGACTTAAAGAAGAAAGAGTAAGGCAACTTAAAATAAAAAAGCAAAAAGAGTTAAAGTATTTAAAAGATAATAAAAAATATCATTTAAATACAGACAATGTAAGATACAATCTATATGATAGTTCTCATTTTTCATTTTTAACCAAGAAACTTTATAGTGCATTTATTAAAGAAACTCTATGGATTAAAGAGCCATTTTATACAGCATTTTATAAAATATTGAATATGATAGATAGAGATACTTTGATGATTCGAGATTTTAATTCTCAAGTTATTATATTAAATATAAGAGATGAAAATGGTAATGACACGGTATCAGAATCTTTTGAAGTAATCAGTAGTAAAGAATACTTAGCTAATACAGTAATATATTGTGAAAAAACAATAAAGAAATTCAATAAAAATGATGCTCAATGTATCATATTGGCTATTTCTTTTATAGTGTTTAAAAAGTCGATACACTTTCAAAATACTTCATTAAATGATATAATTGATGAAGTATTTCAAGATGAAAAATATTTTAAAAAAGTACAGGATGTTATAAGTTTTATTGAATCAAATAATGAACAAGTAAGTTTCATAAATGATGCTTTAATTAGTGTATACAAAACGCTAGAAAGGTATCCATACAACACATCTGAACGAGTAAATAACGTGGTGATTCCAAATTTAAAACATAAAATGTTGCTACATCTATAATAGTGAATTATTAGAAATACAAAAAACTTATCTAATATTGTATGAATTTTAAGTAGAAAAATAGAAGAATAAATAAAAAAATTAAAAGAACAAAATATTATCAAACGAATTGGATCTTATAAAGGTGGATACTAAGAGATAAAATAATATAATAAAGCAAACTAAAACCTAGAAAAAGATATACTTTTTTCTAGAAAAATATTTTAAGGATACTTGCTTGAAACTTTATGAAAAGGTATATTATTTTATTTCAGGACATGGAAGGGGTTGGGCTTTTTCATCAAATGATTTAATACATAAATTTAACAGACAAGAAATTGATAACACTTTGTCAGACTTAGTGAAAAAAAATAAAATAAGAAGAATATCACGAGGGATTTATGATTATCCAAAATACAGTGAATTTTTAAAAACTGAACTATCACCAGATATAGAACAAGTAGCTCATGCATATGCTAGAAAATTTAATTGGCAAATAGAAATAAGTGGAGACACTGCATTAAATATTCTTGGGCTTTCTACTCAAATAGTTGCAAACTATATTTACTTATCAAACGGATCATCAAAAAAATATAAGCTTTTAAACAATATAAATATTGAATTTAAAAAATCAGCTTTAAAAAATATTGGATTTAAATATAAAGAGAGTTCATTAATCGTACAAGCTTTAAACACACTAGGAAAAGAGAATATAACAAATGAAACTATTATAAAAATTCAAGATAAAATAGATGAAAAAATGTATGAAAAAATCCTTAAAGATACCACCACCACAACACAATGGATCTATGAGGCTATAAAAGAGATTTGTAGTAAAAAGAGCAAAAATGAATAGAATACCACAATTAAGTAATGAAGAAAGGGAACAACTATTTAGTGAAGCTGCTGTTAAAATAGGAGCAACACCATCTATTATAGAAAAAGATTTTTGGGTAGTATGGGTGCTTGATAAGATATTTAAGCATGACAAATTAAATAAAATCTTGATGTTTAAAGGTGGTACTTCACTATCCAAAGTATTCAATCTTATTGGTCGATTTTCAGAAGATATTGATCTAATTCTTGATTGGAGAGAAGTTACAAAAGATGATCCTAAAGAAGAT
>JAYEIM010000289.1:0-1814 GCA_034660095.1 Campylobacterota bacterium
GTGAAAAAGATTTCAGTATATTTTTATTATTTAAAGTTGTGCTGCTCATAATTTAAATTTTTAGTTTTTAGTTACTCTCATATATAACAATATTAATGAAAAAGTCAAATGATTTTGGCTCTTTTTCATCCAGCAGAAAAAATATAGTTAAATTTCAAGCTTTTTATAACAAAATCTAGCAGTTAATTTTCTAATATACATATCTTTTAATCTGAATCAATGAGACTGTCTTTTTGCAACTTTACAAAGATTATTAGCTCACTCAGTAAAAGCATTAGTAAATTTAAATGTTGGAGTAGAATGTTCACAAAATCATTTAATTCATAGATACCACCTTTTTATTGTTCTTCAGAACTGTTTAATCCTGTAATGTTCACTATTTAAACAATCATCTCTAATTCTATCTATTTCGGTCATATCTAAATTATCCATAGCATCCATAAAATCTTCTTTAATAATCCATGATTCTTGAAGAAAACCTAAATGATCAAATTCTTGAAATATTTGATTAATTCTTAGTTTAGCAATTGGACTAAGATTGTTTTCTCTCCAAAAAAATAATTTTCTATATCATTTTTCAATGAAATAATCAGCTGTAATCTCATCATACTCCACAGTCTCTCATTTACTGTTAATTAAACTTTTAGGGTCAATTAAATCAGCCTGTAATCTATGTTCAGCCTTTTCTTTATATTTTTTCATAACCTTATTATCACTGCCTGCTCTTAATTTATCAATATCTTTTTTTGTTAGTTTTTTTCATATTTTCTTACCTAATTTAGGTATATCTTCAATTTTAATAAAATTCATTGCTAAAGCCCAAATTGATATTTGTCTTACTTCATCAACCATTTTGTTAACCTCTTGGAATAGATGAAATTTATCTACTCATTGAATAGGATTTCATATTATTTCTTTTAAAGTATTTGCATATCACTTATTCATATCAGTATTAAAACCTTTAATTTTTAATTGAGTTTGTAGTGGAATTAATTTAATCCAATCTTCAAGTATTTCATTGGTTATTCAGTCTAGTACAGCTAATACTTGTTTAGTTTTTAGGTCTGTTATTATTAAAACCATATCATGACCAGAAAAACTATGTTCATCTACTCAAAGATAGATTTCATCTAGTTCCTCCATTATTTCTAATCATCTAGTTATTAATTGTTTTACATCAATTCTTTCAAGTATTCTGTATATTGTTGATACGGATGTTTTATATAGTTCTGCTATTTTATTCCCACTAAGAAACCCAAAAGACCAAACTACATACTTTTCAAAATCTTTTGTATAGTTTCAATATTCACTTTCAAATTCAAATTTTTCATAGAAACTATTTTTACATTTATCACATAAAAAACATCTTTTATGTAACTCTAATTCTATTATTTTATTTCAGCCATAAGGCATATGTTTTATCGTTTGTTTTTGTTTATGAAGTATTTTACCTTTTCTTTTACTTGTTTTTAAACTACACTTAGGGCAAGAGGTAGTATTATATTTTCATCTAATTGCATAAATAGTTTTATCTACTCATTCATAAAAATTAAAAATCATTACTTTTCTCCAATTTAAATTTAGTGTTTTTCTAATTATAGTTATTATATTCATAAGATATTTGTTATTTTTAAAGTAGTTTTGTAACCTTTATTTTAACAGATATCTTACTAAAAAAACAATCAAAAAATCCTAAAAAGTTTAATTTAAACTTTTTAGGATTTTTTTATACTCTTATTATGGCTCAGTAATCAACTAAATTAATTAATTTTATAGACTAAATAATTCTGCTACGTGAAAAAGAACCAATAATT